>JACQYS010000023.1 GCA_016208105.1 Desulfovibrio sp. | reverse complement strand
GTGTCCTCGGGATTTGGGGATCAAATCGCAGCTGATCCACATGGCGTTCTGTCGTTCGGCTTGTCGACCAAGACCCATTGGCATCCTCCTTCTCGTGGAAGGATGGTCGGATGTTTCGTGGAGAAAATCAACACGCTGCTAAAGGAGCTAGAGGCCGATCACAGAACCGACGGCCTCTTGAATGCTCTTCAAATCAAATGCTGCAAATCGACCTATTATAATCGCCTCAAGTGGACAACATACGGATAACCTGACTGGTCCTGGGAATACCCGGTTTTGCCCAGAAAAGTGTTATCCGAGCCATATTCTCATTAACTATTTCAACGCATAGCAAGGCAGAAGACGTTCTTCTAAGCAGCCGTCCAGGAACCGTGTCCCTGCCCAAGCCCAACCAGCCACATCGCTTTCGCTGTACAGGAAATCGGCTGACAGGGAACTTCTGTCTGGTGTGCAGGTCAAGATATATATTTTAATCTAGTTTGGTTATGTCGATTTTTCCATCAAGTTTTTTTATCGCTTTCTTCAAAGCGCCATTACCAAGATGAGCATATCTCTGAGTCATAGCTAAGTTAGAATGCCCCATAAGTTCCTTGACCGTGTAAATGTTCGTATCACCCTGAGCCAACCAAGAGGCAAAAGTATGTCTGAGAGTATGGAATACTACTTTCTGCCGAGGATCTGAAACTCCATCGTTTAATCCAAGACTTTCAACCACCTTACGAAAGGTCTGTGAAATTTGATTGATCTTCACCCCTTCTCGCCCAGGGAAAATTAAGTCGCCCCTCCCTCCTCGCTCAAATGACATAAGCAATTTCTTGATATTCTCAGTCATAAAAGCGGGACGTGACTTTGTGTTTTTGGAATCCCAAATCATCATCTGTTCATTTTCAAAACTTACATCCCCCCATTTCAGAGAAAATATCTCACTGGCTCGTAATCCGCATTCGAAGCTGATCAAAGAGATAGCATAAACCTGGTCACTTTTATCCTTCAATGCCTTCAAAAGCATCGAAGCTTCTTCTTTTGTTAAGAACCTTCTTCGTTGGTTATCGAATTTTAGCATCTTTGTTGTTTGAGTTGGCGAGTCGATCTCAGACACATGGCAAAACTTTGCATAATTAAATACCTGCCGAATAACAGCAAAGGCATAGTTTACAGACCTTGGTGCAATATCTTTCGCTAGCATATTAGACATAATCTGATTCAGATGAAGTGCTGAGATATTCTTAAAAGGCAGATCACCTATGACGGGAGAGATCCAGAGTCGAAAGAGTTGATCTTCACGATCAGTCGACTTTTTTGTTTTTGTCGTGAGCGAATGAGGTGCATATGTTGCTATGAAGAACTTACCAAATGTAAGAGCCTTTTTGGATTCTAGCATTTTGTTTGCAGCTGTTTGTTCATCCTGATCTATTTTGAGTTGCTTGGCTTGTTTAAGGGTCTGAGGCCCCTCTCCGATATTCCGATTAGTTTTAAGTTTTTGAAAAAGTATTTCGGCTTCTGATTCAGTGTGACCTTCCGATGCCCATCCAACTGCTTCTTGATGGAACTTACAGTTAAATTTGTAAAAAATGGTATAATAGCGATCAGGCTTGCGAAGATAACGGCGTGTAGAATGTTCTCTGTACCTGACGCCTTTCGATTTGCACTTGATCCACTGGATTGCCATGAATCCCTCCATGATTGGACAGGCGCTCTCCCCTGCTTCCGAATTTCAGGATTAAGGTCCGTTGCCTTTGTTGTACAACCATAGTACAACCGACATCGGGAAATCAAGGGAATTAGCAGGATGACCATGTCTAATTATATGTTTAAAAACAAGCTAGATAGGAATATGCGGGAAGTTATGGGAACTACTAGTTAACGGACTACGAATCCGTAGGTCGCACGTTCAAATCGTGCCGGGCGCACCAAGAAATCAGGGACTTAGGCGAATGCCTGGGTCCCTTTTTCTTTGCCGATCATTTTTTGCCAATTTTTTCCCATGAAGATGGGCGGACCAACGGTTCACACATCGCCACGCGTGATGCCGCACTTGCTTAGCCCCCGTTTTTAGCCCAAGAGTACCCCGGCAAACAGTTTTATTCATTGAACACGTACCATACGGGGCGTCGTATCGGCATGCGTATGAGCTTCATCACCCAGCGTCTTCCGCGTTTCACGATGCTTCAATGGCTGGTCTGCGTGATTGCCGCCCTCGGGTTTGCCTTCGACACCTACGAGCTGTTGATGCTTCCCTTGATCGTCAAGCCGGCCCTTCTCGAGCTGGGAGGCATTCAGCCCGGATCACCAGCCTATACCCTCTGGTTCAGCCTGCTGTTTTATGTTCCGGCATTGGCCGGCGGCGTGTTCGGGCTGCTGGGAGGCTACCTGACGGACTGCTTCGGACGAAAAACCGTCCTGACCTGGAGCATCCTCCTCTATTCCTTCGCCGCTTTCCTTGGCGGATATTCCGTCAACCTGCCTATGCTTCTGGTGCTGCGCTGCCTCGTCTTCATTGGCGTCAGCGTGGAATTCGTGGCCGCGGTGGCCTGGCTGGCGGAACTGTTTCCGAATAACCAGCGGGAGGGTGTCCTGGGCATTACCCAGGTTTTCTCTTCGCTTGGGGGTGTCATGGTGGCCATCGCCAACGGCATCATCACGGCCTGGTCCGTAAACAGCCCCGCTCCGCTCTTTCTCGGGATGAATCTCCCAGCCCTCCAGCTTCCGGCCATTGCAACCCCGCCGTTGCTGGACCTCTTCGGCACCATCTCCCACCCGCACGCGCATTGGCGCTACACGCTCATGTCCGGCCTTATCCCAGCCATCCCGTTGCTTCTGGTCAGGCCGCTTCTTCCCGAATCCCCCCTCTGGAAGGAGAAGCGCAGAACAGGGCAACTTAAGCGCCCCAGCATCACGGAACTTTTTCGCCCCCAATTGCGCAGGACCACCATTCTCGTCACGGTGATGTTCACCATGGGCCACGCGGCTTTTTATGGCGCGCTCGCCCTGACGCCGCAGATTGTTCCCGATCTGCCCGAGGTGAAGGAGGATGCCAGCGCCGCTCTGAAGAAGCAGCTGCCGGAGGGCTTGCGGGAAGAACTCAGGACGCGCTGGCGTAGCGAGGGCAAATCGGACGCGGACATAGCGCAGCGGATGGGAGCCGAAGAGCGCCGCATCGCAGGCCAGATCGAGCAGGCGCACACCGCCCGTATAATGAAAACCCCGCCCCTTGGCGGACTGTTGGGAAGGTTCGTCCTGGCCTGCCTGGCCATCGTTGTCATCAGCCGGCAACGGCTGCTGCGCGGCTTTTTGTTGCCCGGCATTGCCGTGATGCCTCTGACGTTCGCGTGGGCAGGGGTGAACAGCCTGTCCTGGCTGGAAATCGGCATCTTCCTGGGCGGTTTTTTGACCGTCGCCCAGTTCAGCTTTTGGGGGAACTATCTGCCCAGGGTTTTTCCGATTCACTTGCGGGGGACAGGGGAAAGCTTCGCAGCCAACATCGGCGGGCGCATGATAGGCACGTCCTTTGCCGCCCTCACCCCGCTCATTGCCTCCTGGCTCCCGGCGAGTCTCTCCACCGGAACCAGGATTGCCTATACAGCCGCGGCGATCGGCTTCCTCTGCTACCTGATCAACACCCTCTGCTCGTTCTGGCTGCCGGAACCCGGCTCGCGAGACGTGTCCAAGTAACTAACAGCCTGTTGAAAAACTCCCGCTGTCGGCGTTGCAGCGCAAAAGTCAAACCTTCGCGTATGTCAAATACGCTTGACCAGCCCCCGTCCTGGGGGCTGCCCCTGCGGGCAACGCCCAAAGGCGTTTCCTCAAAACGCTGTCCTGCGTTTTGGTCAGCCTTGACTTTTTTCTGCGCCTTGCCAGCTGGCTTTTTGAACAGGCTGCGCAGATCGATTTTTACAACGGCTGCTAAGGCCCGAACCCCTGCGGAAACGGCCGGGACTCATGCCCCCGGCTTCACCCCGCTTGGGATTTGGTCTGGGCAAGGTCCCTAAGGCCTGCCCGATCCACCTTGCCGCCCCGCGTCAGAGGCCACTGGTCGATCCGGTGAAATGCCACGGGGACGGACTCTACATCGACCCGTGCGGACACCAGGGCGCGAAGCGCGTCCTTTGCAGGATCGTCGGCAGCAAGCCTTAGCCGGTAAAACGCCACCGGCACCTGTCCGGCAATGGCGTCGGGCAGGCCCACGAGAATGGCCTCGGCAATGGAGGGGTGCTCAAGCAGCGTATCCGTCACCAGGGCGGAAGCGACATTGATGGCGTTGCGCACGACCACATCGCTTGCTCTGCCCCTGAACCAATAAAAACCGTCCTGGTCCATGCAGGCGAGGTCCTGGGTGTCGAACCAGCCGGTGCAGGTGGTCTGATGCGTTCGCAGGGTGTCGTTCCAATACCCGGCCATCCAGTTCTGGGTGCGCACCAGCAGCCTGCCGGTTTCCCCAGGACTTACATCGCGCCCGTCACCGTCCACCAGGCGCATTTGAACTCCTTCGAGTGGCTTGCCCATGGACCCCATATTCCGGGGCCCGGCCAGGGGATGCGCGGCGATAAGGCCTATTTCCGTCATTCCGTACAGGTTGAGCAGCGGTTTTCCCGTTGCTTCCTCCACCTTGCGGACCAGGTCCGGGCCTGGGTGGTCCCCGGTCGTCAGCAAAAATCGCAGGCGGGAATGGTCGGCCGTGGCGGCTGCGGGGTGCTCGAAGAGCCTCCAGGCAAGGGCGGGCATGAGCATGCTGTAAGTGGGCCGTGCCTGCGCGTAGAGGTCCCAAAACATGCCGCTGTCCTTGGGGCTCGCCAGGACCACGGTTCCCCCCACGCGAAACATGGCCAGCACCTGAAACACGAAACTTGTGGACCGAAGGGGGGAGAACGCCAGGAGCGTCGTGTCCCGGTCCGTCAGCTCCAGTGCCGCGCAGAGGTGCCCGGTCCTTTGTGCAAGGCGGGCCTGCGTGTGCGCGATGGCCTTCGGGCGGCCGGTGGTGCCGGAAGTGAAAATGAGGAAGGCGAGAGGGTCCTGGCAGCCCGTTGCCCGCTGCGGGAGGACACCCGGCTGCGTGCCCATGAGCGACGAAAACGGTACGCCGCCCGGAGCCTGCCCATCGGTGAGGATGCAATGATCAATTGTCTTAAGCGATGCTTCCGGCAAGAGCGGGAGGCCTTCCTGGTTTGTCACCACGGCTTTCGGAGAGGCGTCCGACACATAGAGGGCGTTCAGGCCAGGGGGGGCGTCCACGGGCAAGGAAACGACGATCAGCCCGGCACGGTGTGCGGCAAGACAGGCAGTAACCAGTTCCGTGGTGCTCGGCAGCGCCAGGGCTATCCTGTCGCCAGGGCGCAAGCCCAGGGAATAAAACCCAGCGGCCAGCCGTTCCACATCCGTTGCAAGGCGGCCGTAGGTGGTTTCCTGGCCGCCGCAGACTACGGCAACGCGGCCAGGCGTGCGGGTGGCTGTGCGCTCAACAATATCCCAGATCAGCATCTGCGCCCCTCAAGGGTCGTAAAGACAAGCCTGCCGGGTATTGGGCACCCCGATCGCTTCATCGCCCAGGGCGTCTCAAGGGCCTTGCGCGACCGGCGTGTCACCCTTGCCGCGCAGGGCCCAGACGAATCACGAAAGCTCTCGAACGGGATGAGACTATTTGCCCAGATTCGCCGGGTCGTTCTTCAAAGTCTTGGCAAGCTGAGCCCGCAACTTAATGCCGTATGCAGCGCTTTTCACTTCACCGGTGCGGTCGTTGCACTTGATCTTCAGTTCCACGTCGTCTGACATGTTGCAACTGAACTCAGTACTACTCCGCGTTTTTTCACTTTTATCTGCTCGCCAAAATTCGCCTTCATGGTGCTCAGAACATCTTCCTTATCTCTGCCAACCACACGTATTATTCTGGCGTAATACTGGCCGTCGACAAAGGCGTAGGAAATGGCTGGGCACGCATTTTGATGTACCTGCAGCCGGCAATTGCCAACATAATTATAATAGGAAACACCTTCTGCCTGCTTATACAATATGAAATTTCCATCATCGAGCTCGCTGAACTTCGCACCGAAATTCAGCTTGGTGCAGTCGAACGCATACGATACAGTGCAGAAAAAAACAGACAACACAAACAAACCAGCCGCTGTAAGCACTCGCATTGCCGACCCCTTTTTCTTACAGATTACCGTTTGAAATATATATTAAAATTTATAAGACACCACTCACATTGTCAACAAGGATGCTCACGCCTGGGTTGGGCGCTCTCCAAGGCGAACCGCCGGGTGCGCCCGTCCGGGCTGGCTGGCTCGATATCCCGGTGAGCATTGCCCAGGATGAGGCCGCGCCAGAATGAAACATGAAGTATTCAAAACCCGTTGTTGCGGGTTTCAAAACGAGCTACTTTGGCAGGGCATCGTTTCCTGCTGCACGGCTCATGATTCAATATCAGTCTGGAGGTACGTATGGCCACTCGCTTAAACGACGTGATCACCTGGGTAGGCAAGACGGATTGGGAACTGAAGAAATTCCACGGCGAGGAATACAGCACCCACCGTGGTTCATCGTACAACTCGTATCTGCTTCGCGGCGAGAAGACCGTGCTCATTGATTCCGTATGGGGGCCATACGCGGGTGAATTCGTGTCTTCCCTGGCCAGGGAGGTGGACCTCGCATCAATCGACTACGTCGTGGTCAACCACGCCGAGCCGGACCATAGCGGGGCCATGCCCGAGCTTATGCGCTTGATCCCCGGGGTTCCCGTCTACTGCACGGTAAATGGCGTGAAATCCATGAAGGGCATGTACCACAGCGACTGGAATTTCCATCCCGTGAAGACCGGGGACACCCTGAACGTGGGCCCGGGCCTGGACCTCGTCTTCGTGGAAGCCCCCATGCTCCACTGGCCGGACACCATGATGTCCTACCTCACCGGTCAGGCGGTCCTCTTCAGCAACGACGCCTTCGGCCAGCACCTGGCCAGCGAGGGGCTCTACAACGACACGGTGGACGAGTGCGAACTCTTCCAGGAGGCAATGAAGTATTACGCCAACATCCTCACCCCCTTCAGCAAACTGGTGACCAAGAAGATCCAGGAATTTGTCGGCATGAATCTCCCGCTCAGCATGATCTGCCCCAGCCACGGGGTCATCTGGCGCAAAGAACCCATGCGCATCGTGGAGGCGTATCTCAAGTGGGCTGGCGATTATCAGGAAAAGCAGGTCACCATCCTGTACGACACCATGTGGGGAGCCACCCGGCGCGTTGCCGAGCTTGTCGCCCAGGGGATAAGGTCCGCAGCGCCAGGCATGACCGTGAAGTGCTTAAATATCGGCAAAAGCGACAAGAACGACGCCATCACCGAGGTGTTCAAGTCCGAAGCCGTGTTGCTTGGATCATCGACCATCAACAGGGGAATACTGAGTTCCGTGGCGGCCATTCTCGAAGAGATGCGCGGCCTCGGATTCAAGAACAAGAAGGCCGCATCCTTCGGTTCCTACGGCTGGAGCGGAGAGTCCGTGAAGCAGCTGGAACAAGGGCTGGCCGCGTGCGGCTTTGAAATCATGGCCCCGGGCCTGAAGATCGCCTGGCAACCTGACGCAGAAACGCAGGACCAATGCATCGCCTTCGGCGCCACGTTGGGGAAAGCCTTGGCTGGCTGACACTCCTGTCAGTGAAATTCAGGACCACTCAGACTGCACTAGTACCTTGATGTTCGAACGACAAGATGCACACAATGGTCTTGGCGTTGCACATTGATTTATTCGCTTGTTGGAGAAGGGTTTCTCTTCTCACATAATTTGCGGAACAGGGGATTAGACCAAAAAGGGCATATATTTCCAGTGGAATGCCCTGTGGAACCATTAATAAGCAAGGGTTGGGACAAAATCCTGACCCTTTGCTTTTATCTATGTACTAACAATTCGTATCCTACCTGCATTTAGACAATCTTGGACATCAACGTTCTACATCATGCAAACACACCCTTCAGCATGAGCCTATGAGATCATAAACATAGGTTGCGGACGATTAATTTGCCATCACAGCTGCTGACCACTGTATTTACCGCCCATAATCGCCATTACCAGTCCAACTCTCCTCCATGATGTTTCCAAATAGATCGTTTGTGCCGGCCTTACATAGGACCGGAGTCATCGTCTAAGCCTTACGGCCCCCCCTCACATCAGGCTTGCAAATAGGGGAAGAAGGTACCCATGGCATGTATGTTGCTTAAGATGCAGCAAAACCAACCTGGATAATTAAATGACCATAAACCCCGTGCTCGTCATCTTCACTTCGCATCGAATCGACTGCCTGAAACTGTGTCTTAACTGCCTTGAAAAGCACACTAACCTTAGCATTTTTAAATCAATATACATAATCGCCAACAGCGTTCCTCTTCCTCATCTGCTGTTGGCGAAAGACTTCTGCAAAAAACATCCGAATGCGCACGTGATTAGTTGCTCCCCTCGCGGGCTTGTTCCAGCCGTTATGAAGGCATTCAACGATATCATAGAGCACCACAAGAATGATGTGATATTAAAAATTGACGAAGATGTTTTCGTTACAAACAATTGGATTGAGTCATTATACAAATGCTATATAACACATAAGGAGAGGGATGACATCCTCCTCTCGGCATCACTTTGTCCAATAAGCCTATCTGTATACAATACGTACATTGAAAATGTGATGCGAAATTACCATGAAGAACTATTTTTAAAGTACAAAAATGCAAAAATGAATTTTGATGCAAATAAATATTTACATAGATATGTATGGGATTCGATTATAAACCACGACATGGAAAATAACTTTTCAAATCATTATTCGGAAGACTACTTATACGTTGACAATATAACGATAAACTGTATCATATTTGATTCGAAATTAATATCAGAAGTATATCCATTCCCAATCGAGATAGATGCTGCAACAGGATTTGGATGTGTTGACGAGCTTTCTATAAACAGAGCTCTGCACGGACGCCGCGTTGCAATACCCAAGTACCCTTTCGTCCACCACTACAGCCACTGGCGGTCAGAGGATTACATGCGCAAACATATCCCAGTGTCGGATGTGCGTTCGTTCCTTCTTGGCAATGTAAGCGGCAGTATTCACATGTCATCCTAGAATATGGACCTTTTTCCTAACCACTTCCCAGCTGTTAAAGTATCGATTCCAAGCGATCGCTCCCTTGAGAACACAAGGCCATACTCAAGGGAACGGCATCTGATCTGCCACCCCGAGCGCCAAGCGCGAAATCTCATCCAGTCTTGACCGGTAACGCCGCTTGAACGCCGAATCCAAGCCGGGATCGGCCTCAAGCTTGCGCTCCTGAGCCCCGCACCATTCCACGAGAGACGGCGTGGGCGAAATCATGGCGTATTTATGCATCATGGACAGGGTGATCTCATGCAGGGGCATGGAATCCTTAAACTCAGTTATCCATTCGGAGAAGTCGTATTGGGAGTTCCAGATGAGAAACGCCAGCCCTCTGGCGCAGTCGAAGGCATCCCCGGAACCAAGCAGCTCGGCCAGCTGCGAGTGGCCGATGTGTTCGGGCGTGAAATCCCCGCTGGACCACTCTTCTGGAATTGTTTCATCCGCATCGTATTGGACTTTCCCGGTCTTTTGGAATGCGAGAACTTTTTCCGCCACGATATCCCAAAACTCCTGCCGGACGTGCTCCACGTCACGACGCACCGACAAACGCCTCGTGTTTTCGCAGTCAAAGACCCTCAGACGCAGAAACGGAAAAAGCGCCTGAACACCGAGCCCGGTACGCGCCAGCATTCCCGCCAGGAGCCTGTCGAGGTCCAGAACCGTGCACCCGGGGATGGTCTGGGCCATGGCCTCCAACCTGCCGAGTGCCTGCGGCCAGTAGTCATCCCACCCGGCGAGATAGGAGTGCGGCGCGGGTCCGAAGGCCGGATGGTGGGAAAACCGTTTGAGTATGAGGATTGGAGCGCTCTTCTGGCTTCTGGCTAGCCCGAGCAGGTCATGGAAGCGCTCGAAGTAGCCTTCGACTGGCAGCGCTCTGGTTCGATAATTGGAATGCATGAAATGCGCGAAACGAGGTTCGGCGGCCAGTGCCCCTTTATGAATGTAGAAGCGGGTATTGTCCCGCACATTGATGTGGAAATATTCAATCTCGTTGAAGAGCGTGAAAACAATGAGAGTTGGCTCAGGGTCCGACGCGGTAAAGAGGCTGTACTGGCGATCAAGCTCGCGCCAGTTGAGGTAGTGTTCGAGGTTGAAACGCCTGACAAGATCCTTCAGGACGCGTGGAGCATGGTGTCCCTGGTTGGCCTTGAGGATTTCAGCGGATGTCAGCCAGAGCCCCTGAGCTTGCGCATACTGCGATATGCTTGAATAAAGACTTCTTGCTTGGCAATTACCAAATATTGCAATCATTTTTTCTTTACTTTCATAACCCTTATTTCCACACCGAACATTTTTCCATACAAAGATTGATCATGATTCACATACAAATGCGCTATTTCCTTGTCTGAACTTGACACGATTATCTCCACTCCATCCATCTTATATTTCCCTGTGTAGCTCCCATGCCCGCTGCTTAACTTTATACCGCCATTTGGCTCAATCAGCACTAGAGTGTCGCCATTGAAGTTGGAATACTCACCAAGTATGCTTTTATCTTTATCCCGCGAGCAACTTAAACAAACCAGCAGAACAATAATGACACAAAACATGCTTCTTTTTGTAGGAAACATGACATCCCGAGCCTTGTAGTGGGTTGCGGTGCAGGGGCGGCTATCTGGCCTAACCTCTCGTATCAATATTCTTTGAACGCCGCTTTTGTACAGTTGTCAACGGTTCCAAACCTATGCCCATCCCGGCATAGATGACTCTGCCCGGCGGAGAAGGCCCGAGAACTCGAAGAAATTCATGAAGGATCTTGAACAGTACAACGGCAAAGCCGGGGTGCTGATGTACGAGTTCAGAACCTGGTTCACGGGCCTCTGGCAGGGGCGGACCTTGGCCCGGACGTTTTTTAGCATCACCGTCTTCGTTGTCGCCGTGCTCTTCTATATGGCTCATCGTACGCCGCCTCTCCGGCGTTGACCGGGCCCTGGCCCTCACGTACGTCCGTTCCGAGCTGAACTCTCGTTTCCTCAGTCTTGAAGCATCGAACGGATTACCCGCGACAGCGGTTTATCACCTTTCCCGGAGCCGGATGCCGAACGCAAGCGCCTCATGCTGTACAAGTAGGGTTCGCAAAGGCGTGAACACCAACTCCGACAATCATGGTTCACAACAGTTCAAACCCATCCTCTGCAAGTGGACACAAGATTGGAATAGCAAAATGTCCACTCTAAGTTTATGGTTACTCTCGTGAAAACTCCCTCCCTGCTCCCAGCATGGACCATTGCCGCGCCCATCCTTGCCTGGCTGCTGTTTGCGGGCATGAGCCTTGGCTTCGGCGGTTTCTACCTCGTTCTGTTGGCGGCGGGGCTTATGGGCGGGGTATTAGCTGGCGTGCACCATGCGGAGGTGGTGGCGCACAAGGTGGGAGAGCCTTTCGGAACTTTGGTCCTGGCTATTGCGGTCACGGTCATTGAAGTGGCGCTCATCGTCTCGCTCATGCTTGCGGGCGGCCCGGAAGCAAACGCCCTTGCCCGGGACACGGTATTCGCCGCGGTGATGATCATCCTCAATGCCATACTTGGTCTTTGCCTGCTCGCTGGCGGCGCCAAGTTTCACGAACAGATCTTTGGCCTGCACGGGGCAAGCGCCGCCCTGACCACGCTGGTGGCCATCTCCGTGCTCACGCTCATTCTTCCCAACTACACGTTGAGTACTCCGGGCCCCGTATACAGCAAGAGCCAGCTCATATTCATAGCCGTGGTTTCCCTGGTTCTCTACGGCACCTTCGTGCTGGTGCAGGCGGTCCGGCACAGGGACTATTTTCTCCCCGAGGATGGCGACGGCGACGAAGAGAAGCACGCCCCACCGCCTTCCACCCGCATCGCTCTTTTCAGCGGCGTATTGCTGATAGTCTGCCTCGGGGCGGTGGTGCTTTTGGCCAAAGCCCTTGCGCCAAGCATCGAGGCGGGCGTGGCGGCCATTGGCGCCCCGAAGTCGCTGGTGGGGATAATCATCGCGGCAGTCGTTCTCTTGCCCGAGGGGCTCTCCGCCGTGAGCGCGGCCAGAGCGGACCGCTTGCAGACAAGCCTCAACCTGGCGCTTGGCTCAGCCCTGGCCAGCATCGGCCTGACCATCCCGGCCGTGGCCATGGTCGCCCTGTACACCGGCATGACGCTGACGCTTGGCATCGACATGAAATCGACCGTGCTCTTTCTCCTTTCGCTTTTCGTCTCCGTGCTTTCGCTGGCCACAGGCCGCACCACCATTCTCCAGGGCGTGGTGCTCCTGATGATCTTCGCGGTGTATCTTCTCACGTCAATCGTTCCGTAAGCGCACCGCCGGCCTCGACAGCCCTTCGCGTCCGCACGTGCCGGGTACCGAAAAAGCTCATCCCGCCAGCAGTTTGAAGTCGAAATCCGCCTCCCTCATCTGCGGGGCCAACGCGCCCACATCGGCCTTCCGGTCCATGGCGGCCCGGCACTCCTTGATCCCGGCGGTCACTCCAAAAAAGATGAACCCCTTGATGACTCCGTTTTCCATCACGATCTTCCTGTAGGAATCGGCATCCTGCCACACGGCGGATTCAAGCTTGCCATCGGCGTCGATGTCTCCCACGGATGTGAGGTCGATTCCCGCCACCTTGAGCGAGCTGCTCAACACCGTGCCTTCGTAAACCGCCTGGCCGCCGGCCATGTTCACGCCCGCCACCTCGCCCTGGGCCTTGCTGGGCGCCCAGAGGCCGTACAGGCGCCCCCTGTGCTCCACATGGTCTCCAGCGGCCCAGACGCTCGGAAGGCTCGTGCTCATCCGGTCGTCCACAATAACCCCTTTGTCCATGGCAAGGCCCAACTGCCGGGCCAGCTCCACATTTCCCCGGATGCCCGCGGAGAAGAGGACAAGACCGCCTGTGAGCGTGCGGCCATCTTCCAGGATCAACGAAAAGCCGCCGTCATCGGGGACTATCTCCTTTGAGCGCGCTCCCAGGGCGAACGAGAACCCCATGCCCTCGAGCCGCGCCTGAAGCTTGGCCGCCCCCTGAACGTCCATCTGCCGCGGTAGGAGACGGTCGAAGAACTCCGCCACCCGCACCGTGAGCCCCATGCGGGCCAAGGCGGCCCCGGCTTCCAGGCCAAGCAGCCCTCCCCCGACCAGGACGGCCGTCTTGGTTCGGGACGCCGCCTGCCCGATTGCCCGGGCGTCGTCCGCAGTGCGCAGTGAAAACACCCCGGGAGCCTGCGCGCCCTGAACCGGCGGGACCAGGGAACTGGCCCCGGTGGCCAGGAGCAGTTCGTCGTAGGGCAGGGTCAGGCCGCCGGTCGCGGTGACCGTTCGGGCCTGGTGGTCGGCTGAAATGGCCTCGGTGCCAAGAAGCAGTTCAATCCCATGGTCCGCATACCAGGATTTTGAACGCAGGGTGATGCGCTCGACTGGCACTTCTCCCGCCATGAACTCGGGCAGGCGCGGGCGCGAATAGAACGAATCAGCCTCGGCGGAGAGCATGGTGATCCGGCCGTCCGGATCGAGGCGTTTGATGCTCTCCGCAGCGGTGGCCCCGGCCACGCCGTTGCCGATTATGAGATAGCGTTTCATGCATCACTCCTTCCCGGGATTTCCGTCCGGGCGGACCAATGGGTTGGCGCCCATTCCCGCCGCCCGATATGGCACTGTGCAAACATACAGGACTGCGGCGCGAACCGGTAGCCCTTATTCGCTCACGGCCCTTCAAACGCTCCCGCTGGCGGAGCCGGACACGGTGCAAACGGCTTATGGACTTGCCCGCGCTGTGCATGTATCCTTCGAAATAGGGAAAATTCGGCGTTGCCTGTTTTTTGGGGGAGCGTGATGACCGTATCCATCCGTACCCGCTTGCTGGCGCTCATGCTCGCCGCCGCGTTGCCGGCCATGGCGATCATGGTCATTACGGGCAACGAACTCGAAGAGAACGTGGTCAGCACCGCCGAGAGCAACGCCCTGCGCCAGGTCCAGAACATGGCCGCGCACCACGAACGCATCGTCGAGAACGCCCGCCTCCTGCTGGCCACCCTGGCCAAGACGTCCGAAGTACGAAGCCTTGACCGCAAGGCCTGCCAGGAACTGCTGCAGGACATCCAGCAGCGCAATCCGGTCTATGTCTCGCTGGCCCTGGCCGATGCCGGGGGCGCCGTCCTGGCTCGCGCCCCGGCCGACACCTCCGGGAACCTGAACCAAAACATGGCCCAAGAGGCTTTTTTCAAGCAAGCCGTTTCCAGGAAGGAATTCGTCACCGGAGACTATGTCTACCTGCAAGACGTCAAACGGGTGGTCATCGATTTCGCCCAGCCGGTTTTGCAGGCATCGGGCGAGGTCCAAGGGGTTTTGCTGGCCGCCTTCGATCTCAACCATTTCGGAAGCCTTTTTGCCGATGCCGGGCTGCCTAAAGGAGCGGTCTTCACCTTGACTGACGCCGGGGGCATGCGCCTTACCCGCTTCCCGGAAACGGATAAATATACCTGGGTGCCGGACCTGCCCCAGATGATCGAGAAGATGTCCGGCCCGAGCGACGAAGGAACCTTCCGGGAAACCGGGGTGGACGGAGTGATGCGCCTCTACGGCTACAAGCGCCTGCATTTCGCCGGAGCGCCCTTCCCGTACCTGATGATCCGGCTGGGAATACCCGTGGACGAGGCGCTGGCCCGGGCGCGAAACGTGGTGGACCGCAATCTGCTCATGCTGTTCGTGGCGGCAGTATTGTTCATGGGCTCCGCCTGGATGCTCGGCGAGGTGGCCGTGGTCCGCAAGCTGAACGGCCTCCTCGCGGCCGCGGTGCGTTTGGGCACCGGCGAGCTCGGGGTCCGCTCCGGCCTGGCCCATGGCCGCGACGAAATCGGCCGCCTCGGGCAGGCCTTCGATTCCATGGCCCAGGCGCTGCAACAGCGCGACCGGGAGCGCCGGGAGGCCGAGGACGAGGTGCGCACGCTCAACCTGGAACTGGAGGAGCGCGTACGGCTGCGCACCAGCGAACTGGCCTCGGCCAATCAGGAACTGACGCAAGCCATGGAGCGCCTGACCCAGGCGCAACTCCAGCTCGTTCAGTCCGAGAAGATGGCCGCCCTGGGCGTATTGGTGGCCGGGGTGTCGCACGAGATCAACACCCCCGTGGGCATAAGCGTCACGGCGGTCTCCTTCCTGGAAGAAAAAACCCGGCAGACCCAGACGCTCTACGACAGCGGCAAAATCACCCGCGCCGAGTTCCAGGAATTCATGAACACCGTCGAAACCTCGGCCAAGATCATCGCCGACAACCTGGCGCGGGCCTCGGAACTGATCCGCAGTTTCAAACTCGTGGCCGTGGACCAATCCAGCGAGGAAAAACGCGTCTTCAGGGTCAAGGAATACCTGGACCAGATCCTTTTGAGCCTGCGGCCCAGGCTCAAGAGGACCAAGCATACCGTGGATGTCACCTGCGACGAATCCCTTGAGATCGAAAGCTATCCCGGAGTGTTCTACCAGATCATCGTCAACTTCGTCATGAACTCGCTCGTGCACGCCTTTCCCGAAGATTTCGCCGGGCGCATCGCAATATCGGCAACAGTTGAGAACAACGGTTTGACCCTGGTGTATTCCGACAACGGCCTGGGCATGGACGAGCCAACCCTGGCCCGGATATTCGAGCCGTTCTACACCACATCCCGCAAATCCGGCGGCAGCGGGCTCGGGCTTTCCATCGTCTACAACCTGGTCACCCGGACCCTGGGGGGCGAAATCCGCGCCGCCAGCGAACCAGGCAAGGGAACCGTGTTCACCATAACCGTGCCCCTCGGCAGAGGAACCGGCCATGCCTGACCCGGACGAACCGCTCTTCACGGACGAGCCGGGCTCCCCGGCGCAACCCTCCGCTGCGGCCGAGGATGCAGGCAGAGAGCCCTGGAAAGTGCTCATCGTGGACGACGAGGAAGAGGTCCACACCGTGACCAGGTTCGTGCTGGGGGGATTTCGCTTTCTCGGGCGGGGGCTTAACTTCATAAGCACCTACAACACCCGCGACACCAAAACGGTCCTGGCCGAAAATCCCGACATCGCCGTGGTGCTGCTCGACGTGGTCATGGACGAATTCGACAGCGGGCTCGCCCTGGTCCGGTACATCCGGGAGGAACTCGGCAACGCATTCGTGCGCATCATCCTTCGCACCGGCCAGCCGGGCTACGCCCCGGAACAGAAAGTCATCATCGAATACGACATCAATGATTACCGGGAAAAATCGGAACTGACCGCGCAGAAACTCTTGTCCTCGATGATCACCGCGCTCCGGGCGTTCCGCGATCTCCACGCGCTCGAGAACAGCCGCCGGGGTCTGGCCAAGATAGTCGCCGCGGCCGGAGACATCCTGGCGCTGAGCTCGCTGGAAAAATTCGTCTCCGGCGTGCTCGATCAGTTCGTCTCTCTGCTCGGGTTGCGCCAGGACGCCATGTACTGCCAATTCTCCACCCTGGCCGCGACAGAGGAAGACTCCGGGCTCGTGGTCAAGGCGGCCTGCGGCGATTATTCGAAGTACATCGGCAAGAACACGGCCGACATCCCCGACGAAGACCTCAGGGCCTGCATCCAGGAAGCGGTTTCAGGCAAACGCCCGCACCTTTGCCGCAAGCGGGTCCACTCCTGGCGGTTCGAAAGCAAAACCGGTTCGCAAGGGGTGTTCTGCTTCGAAGAGGAACGCCCCTTGAGCGATCTGGACAGACAGCTCCTGGAAATATTCTTCGCCAACGTGTCCATAGGGTTCGACAACATCTACCTGAACATGCAGGCCGAGCAGAAAGCCCTGATCGCCGAGAAAGCCCTGGCCGTAGCCGAGAAAGCCAGCCAGGAGACCATCCGCCAAATCGCCCGCAGGGTGGAAAGCCTACGGAAAATATCCGACGGCGTGGCCCACAACCTTCGAAACCCCATGACCATCATCGCCGGACTGGCCAGGCTCATGCGCGGTAAACCCGAACTCGACGCCAAATACCACGAATACCTCGACGGCATAGTAGCCTCCGCCGCCCGCGTCGAAAAAATCGTGGTGGAGGTCAACGAATACAATTCACTGCAACTTGGCCCAAGGACGGAGGTCTTTTTGCCGGACCTGATCGAACGCGCCCTGCAAATGGTCAAAGCCGTTCCCGCGCAACAGGAACCGGCCGTGACTGTGGAAGCCCTGCCCGCGTCCGTCACGTTGGACGAGAAGCTCATGCTCCTGGCGCTGACGGAGCTTGTGCGAAACGCCTGGGAGGCCATGGCCGGACGCCAGGGCGAGATCGCCATTCGGGCCAAGAAGGAAGAGGCCGGGCTTTTGATAGAAGTCCAGGACAACGGCCCCGGCATCCCGGAACATGAACTGGCCTTCGCCCTGGACCCGTTCTACAGCAGCAAAACCATCGGTATCGGCATGGGTTTGGCAAAAGTGGAACGCATCGCCCAGGAGCACAACGGAACGTTTTCCCTGCAAAGCCAGCCCGGCCTCGGAACCACCGCCCAGATCCGCATTCCCGCCGAGTGAGGAGGCAATCGTGCGCCCTCTTTGCACGGGAAAAGCGCCAGAGCCGTCCTGAGCCGTCCTGAGCCGTCCTGAGCCGCCCTGAGCTGATGGTTGATCCCGCTGACGGGAGCCTTCCCCCGCTATGGCAAGGGCGAATCCTTGGCGCGCGAAAAGGCGACACTGCCATTGCACATGGATGCGACCATCCGGCCCGTCTTCCTGGCCTGACAGTGGCCCAGCCTTGCGCGCGAGACCGATATTTGCGATGCTTTTTTATATGTCTTTTGCGAGGTTGGCACATGAAACCCGTTCCACCGCTGCTTGTAAAACTGCTTTTGGTGGTGACCAGCCGCCACGCCATTGTCATCATAAACGCCTTTCTTCTGCTCTTAAGCGCGTTGTCATTGAAGGAAATGCTGCCGCTGCTCTACAACTCCCAGGATAACCTCAAGGAAATAGAGGATATACTCGAATGTCTGGGTGTAATCCTCATCGGCTACGGGGTGGCCATCGAAGAACGGCAGGCGTTTATGCGCATTTTCCGGCTCTACCCCGAGCATGACGACCCCATCCAAAAAATTGTCGACCACCACTGCCACGAATACGGCTTGTGCTACCTCCTGCTCGGGCTGCTCTTGGAGGTCTGCGTGGCTGTGGTCAAGATACCCAACAGCATCCTCAATACCGAGAGCCTTGAAGTGACCATCTTCTGCGTCGGCATCCTGTTTTTGGCCTGGAATGCGACACTGATGAGCCGCCACTGCTGGTTCCTGCTGCGCCCCCGCGGGGAGGACGCCGGGGAATGACACTGCGGCGGGCCACGCTCATGTGCTTCAACCGGGTAGACCCGGTGGTCCAATGAGGCGTCTGCCTCCAAAACCCCATAAAAAAATTGAAGATCACTGCCCTCCTGTGTATCTTGGAGTCAAAGAGTCAATTCTGATCCGCACCAAGGACACCCGCCCATGACCACCGAACGCGTTTCCGGCATCGATGCAACCAACGGCGGTCTGGCCTTTCGTGTCGACCGGATGGCCAACCGGTTGTGCAAGGGGCTCGAATGGGCCTGCGGCCTGTGCATCGCGGCCATGGTCGTCATCGTCTGGCTGGGGGCCTTCTCCCGCTACTTTTTCGACCTGGGCTTCACCTGGACGGAAGAGCTCTCCCGCTACGTGATGATATGGGGCTCGCTCCTGGCCGTTCCCGTGGCCGCCTACCATCGTGAACACATCGGCCTGGACCTTCTCTTCAAGCACTTCCCGCCCCCGATGAAACGCGCGGTGCGCTTCCTGCTGGACTTCATCGGCCTGGCCTTTTTCCTGTTCCTCACCTGGTTCGGCATCGGCATGACCATGAAAGGGGCCAGCCAGTACGCCACCATCTTCCACATGAGCATGGCTTTTCCTTTCGCCTCCATCCCTGTCACGTCGTTTCTCACGGCGCTCATGATCGCGGCCTCCATGCTGGTAGGCACCGCCGGTCTCCCGGAGCCGGAACAGCACTCGCCGGAGCTCCTCAATGATTAGCGTGGCCATCGCCTTTTTCGTGCTCATGTTCATCGGCCTGCCCATCGGCTACGTGCTTGGCGTGTCCGGGGTGCTGGGGCTCCTGCAGATCGGGGGCGCGAATTTCATGGCCATGGCTCCCAAGCGCTACTTCGAGGGCCTGGACCTCTTTACCTTCATGGCCATGCCCTTCTTCATCCTGGCCGGGGAAATCATGAACAAGTCCGGCATCACCATACGCCTCGTGGCTTTCACGGACGCGCTGGTCGGCTGGATGCGCGGCGGGCTGGCCCATTCCAACATAGTGGCCTCCACCATTTTCGCGGGCATGACCGGGGCTGCCGTCTCGGATGCGGCGGCCCTGGGCAACACCCTGGTTCCGGCCATGGTGTCCCAGGGATACACCCGCCCCTTCGCCTGCGCGGTCACCGTGGCCGGGTCCATCATCGGGCCAACCATTCCCCCCTCGAACCTCATGGTCATCTACGGCTCTCTCATGGGGGTGTCCATCGCGGGCCTGTTCGCGGCTGGCATCCTTCCGGGCCTTTTGATCTGCGTTTCCTGCATGGCGGTGATCGCGGGCGCGGCAAAACGCCTCTGCCTGCCCAAAAGCCGGGACGGCTTCAGCCTCTGGGAGATCTTGAAAGCCTTCAAGAACTCCATTGTGCCGCTTCTCATGCCGGTTATCATCCTTGGGGGCATACTGACCGGCGTGGTCACCCCCACCGAAGCTGCGGCCATCGCCGTGCTGTATGCCGTCATCGTCGGCATGTTCGTGTTCAAGACCATCACCATCCGCGACATCTTCGAGATGTGCGTTCGCACCGGCAGGGTCACCGGCATCGTGTTCCTCATCATCGCGGCGGCCTCCATCCTCTCCTGGTGGATGACCTTCCAGCAGATCCCCCAGACCGTGGCCGCAGGATTTCTGTCTTTGTCCAAAGACCCGGCCATGATTAAGCTCATGATCCTCGTCTTGTTGCTGTTCATCGGCATGTTCTTAGACATCAACGCCGCGCTCATCATCCTGGCCCCGGTGCTCGGCACGCTGACCGCCTCCATAGGCATGGACCCGGTGCACGCGGGCATCATGATCGTTCTGGCCCTGAACATCGGGCTCATGACCCCGCCGGTGGGGGCCTGCCTCTTCGTTTTGTGCTCCATAACCGGAGAACGCCTGGAGAACATCGCCAAGTCCCTCTGGCCGTTCATCATAGTCGAAGTCATCGTGCTCTTCGTCATTTCGTACTGGACCGACCTGACCATGTTCATGCCCAGGTGGCTTCTGGCCCCATAACGTGGGTCACCCGCGAACCTAAAACCAAGGCAGGATAGGCATGCGCAGAATGTGGACCGCCCTCGTGGCCCTTAGCCTCATCGTCGGACTGCTTCCCGCAGCGGCCCTGGCCCAGAAGACCATCAAACTCCACCACATCAACAAGGACGACCCCTACGACAACCCCACCGGGGCCATGGCCATGGTGTTCAAGGCGCTGGTGGAATCCGGGACCAACCGGTCGCTTACGGTCCAGACCTTCCCCAACGGCCAGTTGGGCAAGGACAACGAGGTTCTCTCCCAGGTCAAAGACGACGTCATCCAGTCCGGCATCTTCACCGTGGGCGGGTTCGCGGCCATGTACCCAATGATCTCGGTTCTGGACGTGCCCTTCGCCTTCCCGAACATCTCCTCCACCTACAAGGTGCTGGACGGCCCCTTCGGCCAAAAGCTCTCCGCGGACATCCAGAAGAAGACCGGCTTCAAGGTGCTGGGCTTCGGCGATTCGGGCGGTTTCTTCGCCATCACCAACTCCAAGAAGCCCATCAAGACCCCCGACGACTTGAAGGGCCTGAAAATCCGCACCATGGGGCTCGAGACCCACAAGCGCCAGATGGCGGCCATGGGCGCCATGCCCGTGGTCATCGCCTGGGCCGAGGTCTACACCTCGCTTCAGACAGGCGTGGCCGACGGGCAGCAGAATCCCATTCCGGTCATCGCGTTCGGCAAGATCGACGAGGTTCAGAAGTACCTCACCCTGTCCGAGCACCTGTTCGCGGCCTACGTGTGGGTGATGAACGACAAGTTCTACCAGGGCTTGACCCCCATGGAAAAGAACGTGGTGAACTATGCGGCCAAGTCGGCCATTGTGGCCGGGCGGGGCCTGGCCCGGGTCATCGAGGCCTCCGACCGCGGTCTGCCCGCGCTGTCCAAGAAGCTTGAGGTCTACGCGCTTACGCCCGAGGAAAAGGCCAAGTTCCGCGACGCGGCCGTTCCTGTTGTGAAGCAGTATCTTGTTGAAAACTTCGGCCCGGAAGGCGAGCAGATGCTTGGCGACTTCCTGAAAGCGGTGGAAGAGGCATCCAAAGAAACGTCGAACTGATCTTCACTCCTCTTGAACAGACGAACGGCCAGGGAATGAAACGTCCCTGGCCGTTTGTTTTGCCCGGACCGCTCGCGGGGGGTACGCGTATGCCGTCCTGTTCCCTGCTATCGCATTCCCGGGCTGGCAGATCATGGAGCCTCAGCACTAGAGGCGGCGCATGCCACGCCCGACCCGTTGCCATCACAACCGGAACCCGAGGAAATTCTTAGCAACGCCAGGTAAAAAATTAGGGATACTGGCAGTAAAAAAGGAGAGGACCAACCATGCCCAAAGAGACTCTCTTCTCATTGCCTTTTACCGAATATCTTGTACTTTAAGAAATATTTCCGGATGTCAGGCCTTTACCCAGGAACGGTCGCACAGTGTGCGATCAATTTCCAACAGCCTCGTTTCTTTTACTTTTTGTACTGGCAACAGGCCTTAGGCACTCAGAGGAAGAATGACTCGTTCCGCCATTGTGTCAGCCTGCATACTTCTCTTTTTGGCGTGTCCGTCCCGGGCGGACAATTCCGACCTGGGATTCGGCCTTATTGGAACCGAATCCTCGGACACGCTGCGTGCCCTGTGGCAGCCTTTTCTGGACGACATGTCGAACTCATTGGGAATCAATATCCATTCCATGGCTTTCGAGGACTATGCAGGTGCCGTCTGGGCGCTCAAGACGAACAAGGTCCAGATCGCCTGGCTCGGCAACAAATCCGCCATCGACGCCGTTGACCGGGCGGACGGCGAAGTGGCCTTCATTGCGGCTGAAAGGGGCGGCGCCACATCATATACCTCGCAAATAATTACCAGAGTGGACTCAGAACTGCACAGTGCGGAGGATTTGCTGAACAAGGCCTCCACGACAACTTTCAGAATGGGCGATCCCAATTCGACGTCGGGAACGGTGGCTCCGTCTTATTATCTCTTTTCCGCCAAGGCGCTCGACCCGAAATCCATCTTCAAACGTCTCGACAGGGGCAGCCACGAGGCCAACTTCCTGGCCGTAATCCACAAAACAGCGGATGCGGCCACGATCAACAGCTTTGATCTGCAACGCATGCAGGACAAATACCCGGACATGTTCCCTCTGGTTCGGGTCATCTGGAATTCCCCGGCCTTGCCGTCCGACCCCATAGTCTGGCGTAAAAACCTTCCTGCCACCCTGAAAACGCGCATCCGCGCCTTTCTTTTGAACTATGGCCAGCCCACGCCGGATAAAACACCGGAAAATCTGGAGAAGGAGCGACAGGTGCTGTACGCGCTCGGCCGCACGGCCTTCAAGCCGTCCAACGACCGGCAGCTGATACCTGTGCGCAAGCTGGAGCTTTTTACGCTCAAGGAGCATGTGCTTTCGGACAAGCATCTGAGCCCTGAGGAAAAAGCGGAGAGGGCCGGGAAGATCGATAAAAGCCTGGAAGCGTTCCAGGCGATGGAGGAGGCCACAGGAAAATGAGCCTCACCCGCGAGGATGTTCCCGTCAAGAAAGCCCCGAGTGCCAGGGGGATGCGGTTTCCCCTGGCGTTCAAGATACTTGCGCCCACCCTGACCATATCCCTGCTCGGTTCCCTGCTCCTTTTCCTGTGGCTGCACCAGGTGCTTGTCCAGAAAGACGAAGAGGACCTCCAGGAGAGAATGCAGACGTTCTTGTCCACCCAGGTGGAGCAGCTGTCCGACCCGGTCTGGACTTTCGACCAGGAGAACATCGAACGGCTCATCCGAAGCTATGAGCCCACCAGCGACCTCCTTCAGGCCACCCTCTACGATACGGAAGGCAATATCCTGGCCCAGGTCCGGGGGATATCCGCCAACAACTTCGAGCGGACCTTCACCGCCGTCAAGCACATCACTCGCAAAGCCGGAGGGGCCACGTTCGAACTCGGCCGTCTGGAGGTTGTCTTTCATGATGGACGTCTGCGGGAGGCGGCCTCTTCCAGGCTTGTGGCGGAACTGAAAACCCTTGTCCTTTTGCTGTCGCTCCTCATCGGGGCGTGCGCGCTGGTGGTGCATTTCCAGATAGGAGTGCCCCTTGCCCGGCTTAAGAAGTCCCTGGAACGCAATGCCCTGCCGGAAGGCAACGAGCCCCTCGCCTGGTCCAGCAACGACGAAATCGGCGATGTCGTGGCCTCGTACAATTCCATGCTCCAGGAAGTCGACGGAAAGACCAGGCATCTCAAACTGGCGGCCAAAGTAATTGAAAACGCGCTCGAAGGCGTTCTGATAACCGATCAGAACGGCTCGATTCTCCAGGTCAACCCCAGTTTTACGGCCATTACCGGATACTCGCCGGAAGAAGTCATCGGGAAAAATCCGCGGATACTCGGTTCAGGCCGTCAATCGCCCGAATTCTACCAGGAGATGTGGAAGAAGATAAGCCAGGAAGGAAGCTGGGCCGGAGAAATCTGGAACAAACGCAAGAATGGGGACATCTTCCCTGAATGGATGACCATAAGCGCCCTTGCCAACCCTTCCGGAAGCATAACGCATTATGTTTCAGTTTTTCACGACATAACCGAGAGCAAACAGGCGGAAGACGAGCTTCGCACCGCCAAGGAATCCGCCGAGATCGCAAGCAAGGCGAAAACCGAATTCCTGGCCAACATGAGCCACGAGATACGCACCCCGCTCAACGGGATACTGGGAATGCTCCAACTGATGCAGACAACAACAACTGATTATGAGCAGGATGAATACATATCCACCGCAATAAAAACAACAAACCGTCTTTCAGGACTCCTAACCGACATCCTTGATCTTTCGAAGATAGAATCGAACAAGCTTTCCGTTCACGAATCCACCTTCAACTTCCTGGAGCTGCAGCAGTCGGTACAGGAACTATTCACCACCGCTGCCGCAGAAAAGGGATTGGACCTCATCTTCACAATCGATGACAATACGCCGAATCATCTTATCGGGGACGAGGCACGGCTGAGGCAGGTGCTTTTCAACCTTGTCGGGAACGCCATCAAGTTCACGGAAAAGGGATCGATCACCGTCAATATCTCCATGATGTCCAAACCGGACGACACCCCCGTCCGGGTACTCTTCTCGGTTCGCGATACCGGAATCGGCATCCCGTCGGACCGGCTGCAGGAAATTTTCGAACCATTCACCCAGGTGGACAGGTCCTACGTCCGCCGCCACGAAGGCGCCGGACTCGGGCTGGCCATAGTGCGGCGCATAGTGAGTCTTCTGAGCGGAGAGCTTTCCATCGACAGTGCCGAGGGCCAGGGCACTACCGTACGCGCCGTCTTCCCCCTGAAAACGCCTGCAACAGGGCGGACGCGAAGACCTTCCGGGAAGTCCCCGAAGTTAAGCAAAACGGAGCGCGGGCTTCAGATTCTTTTGGTGGAGGATGAAGCCATCAACAGAATCACCATGGCGCGAATGCTTGAAAAGAGCGGTTATGCCGTGGCCACCGCGAGCAACGGCCACGAAGGGCTGCAACTGGCCGCCAAGCACTCGTTCGACATCATCCTCATGGACATTCAGATGCCGGAAATGGACGGCATCGAGGCCACCGGCCGGATACGCTCCGGCAAGGCCGAAGGGGTCGACCCGGCCGTTCCCATCATCGCGCTGACGGCATACGCCATGAGCGGCGACAGGGAGCGCTTCCTTGAGGCGGGCATGGACTCCTACGTGTCCAAGCCGGTGGAACTTGAGGTTCTCAAGCAGGTGATGGAAAGCGTGCTCAGGGAAAGAGGCAAGCTCTAGAAAAGGGCCGGGGGTGAACCCGGCCCCTGGCGTATTGCAGGCTGCTACGCCTCGATCTTGGACCCCAACAGAACAAGGAACTTGCGCATCCACTCGGGATGGGCCGGCCATGCGGCAGCGGTGACGAGGTTGCCGTCCACGTGCGCATTGGTGAATGTTTCGTTTATTTCAAGCCATTTCCCCCCAGCCATCAACACGTCCGGCTTCACGGCCGGGTAGGCGGTGCACCCTTTGCCGTCCAGCACTCCCGCAGCCACCAGCACCTGCGGGCCGTGGCAAATGGAGGCTATGGGCTTTTTGGCCGCTGCGAAATGGCGAACGATATCCAGAACGCGCTCATTGAGCCGTATATACTCGGGTGCGCGCCCTCCGGGTATGACAAGGCCATCGTAGTCGCCGGGGTCCACCCCTTCGAAATCGTGGTTCACGAGGAAATTGTGGCCGGGTTTCTCGGTGTAGGTCTGGTCGCCTTCGAAGTCATGGACCGCCGTCTTCACCATGTCTCCGGCCTTCTTTCCGGGGCACACGGCATGGACATCGTGCCCGACCATCAACAACATCTGGAAAGGAACCATCACTTCGTAATCCTCAACGAAATCGCCGATAAGCATGAGAATGCGCTTTGCCGACATGAGTATCCTCCAAGTTGGGAGACACCACCTTACCGGTGGAGCTGGTTGGTTGCCACATACCGGATTTTCCGCCGGATGTAAGCATTTTAAGGGATGGACCGGAGGGACCGGCATGGGGGGCAGGGAATGCGTCAGGCAGGGACAAACTCTTCGGGTGTTCGCCCAAGGTGATTTTTGAAGGCTGAAACATACGCTGACAACGAGTCATAGCCTGCATCCAGTGCCACGGCGCTCAGGCTGTCTCCTCTTTCCAGGCCGGACAAAGAGGCAAGCAGCCTCAACCGCGAGCGCCATTCGAGAAACGCCAGACCGGTTTCCCGTTCGAAACGCTCGTTCAGGGTTCCTGCGGTCATGCCCGCCGCGTTGGCCAGCTCCTCCAGGGTGCTTTGTGCGTCGGGCTGTTCCCTGAGTGCGGCGCATATGCCCGCAAGCTGTGTATCGGCGGGAAACGGCAAGGTGAGTTGAGCCTCGGCCAGGCTCTCCAGCTGATCAAGCAGAACAGACACCAGCCGTGCCGGAGGGCCGTCCAATGCGTAATCCGGCGGCAAGCCGGACATGGCCAGCACCAGCTCGCGGGCCAGGGGAGTCACCTCCAGCACCCTGCAAGGCGCCGTGGCGATCCATGGGGCGGCCTCGGCATCGATATAGAGCGAGCGCATCAGGGCGGGGCCCGTTGAGAGCATGGAATGCTCGATTCCGGGGGGAATCCAGATGGCGCGCCTCGGTGGAACCATATGGCTGCCCAGCCTGGTGCGGACTTCCAGGATGCCCCTGGAGGCATAGGTGAACTGGGCCCAGCCATGGGAATGCGGTTTGGCCCAGCATCCCCCGGCAAGGCTCTCGGGCCTGGCGTGGACAGGCCGGGGCAGCTTGTCGGGGATGGGGGAAGACCTGAAGGGAGCGGTATATCCTTTTTCCGGCATGATTTTTTTTATCGCCCTGCCGGATGCGCCGTCAATGAGTATCTGCCAGGCGATCATTCTGCGCTTCTGTTTCTAGTTTGTTACTATAAATACTTATATAAACGTGAGCCGCGCGGCGATGATGATGAAGGAAAAACCGTTTTGCTCGAACCGCTGCCTCCGCAATGGACACAGAAGCGTAACATGGGAAGCGTATCGTTTCATTATTCATCCCATGGAGATTTGAATGAAACGAGTCCTTTTCATCTGCGTCCACAACAGTGCCCGCAGCCAGATGGCCGAGGCGTATTTGAAATCCCTTGGAGGAAAGGAATTTCAGGTGGAAAGCGCCGGATTCGATCCCACGGCCATCAACCCGCTTGTGGTGGAAGCCATGGCCGAGGAAGGCATGGACCTCTCCGGCAAGCGCACCCAGAGGGTTTTCGATCTCTACAAGTCGGGAAGGGTGTTCGATTACGTGATCACTGTGTGCGAAGAGTCCGACGAGGCCATGTGCCCGATATTCCCCGGTATGACCCACCGGCTCCATATCCCCTTCGAGGACCCGGCCAAGATGACGGGAAACCACGAAGAGAAAATGGCCAAACTGAGGGTGATCCGGGACAAGATTCGAACAGTGGTGCTGGAATTCATCGAATGGGCGAATGCTCCGGGCGCGACGAAACTTGGAGACCTGTGGGAATTCAAGCCCGCGCGGAAATAAAACAAGGGGCGGCCCCGCACCACGGAACCGCCCCTGCCCGTCCTTGGGGAAAACGTTATTTGGACCAGATCAACTCGGGATTCAGAGAGTATGTCCAGGGCAATCCGTAGTTTTTCCAGCCGTTCTTCATGCGCTTGCCGTTGAACACGCTCTCCGGGTCGTTCAGCATATCACCCTCGAAGCTGTCCACTATATTGTAAGCGTTGGTGAATCCTTCCTTGGCGAGCAGGTTCACAGCCGTGGCGGCCCGCTGTCCGCTGCGGCACAAGACCAAAATGGTGTCGTTCTTGCCGAGGCGCTTGGACACCTGGGCCACGAACTCGGGGTTGGCGTCCATGCCGTAGGCCTTTTTCTCAGGGTCGAACTTCGCGTTGAAAAGAAGCACGGGCACGTTCACGGCCATGTCGGGGTGGCCGACGAAGCTGTACTCCTCGGGAGTGCGCACATCCAGGATCGTCACCTCCTTGGGCTTGCCCCGCCACATGAGATATGCCTCGAGCGACGTTATGTACTTGCCGAGCGTGGTCTGTTTGCGCGTGTCAGTGGGCACCGGAGTGGCCTGCGGCGCCTGGGCGAAGGCAATGGCGCTCCAGACGGTGGTGGCGGCCAGTACAGCGGCCAGGACGAGGGTCCGGATCTTCATATTCGCACCTCTTGTGATTGTGGTTAAAGGTGTAATCATTCTAGTACGTAAGTGAGTTACACCAGCCCACGAATCGATACAACTCATTCCTTAATCAGACCAAAACGCGAGGGAATACTCTCTTCACCCCGCGTGATTCATATGAAGCGCCTTCTTACGGGCATCGCACACGGGCGCGCCGCCCTGCCTGAAACCATGGAGAGTCATTGTGCCGGTGATGAACGCTCAACACGGCGTGCCGCTTCGGACCTGCAGGAGAGCGGGGAAGCCAAAAAAACCGCGGATGTTCTTGAGATCGTCATAAAGGGCCAATGGAACTCGTCTAGGATTACGACCACCACGCACACGGAGGAACCCATGAGTGAGAAACACGTCCTGATGGACATCAAAGAGAGCGTCCTGCGCTACGACGCGGCGGTTTTGCTGAGAAAACTCGCCGATGGCCTGGCCCAGGGCACCATCGTTACAGACAACGGAAACGT
Organism: Desulfovibrio sp.; assembly: GCA_016208105.1. NCBI lineage: Bacteria > Pseudomonadati > Thermodesulfobacteriota > Desulfovibrionia > Desulfovibrionales > Desulfovibrionaceae > Desulfovibrio > Desulfovibrio sp. The sequence continues at coordinate 179,744 of JACQYS010000023.1, read as the reverse complement.
CGAGATTGGTGAGTGGCTAAAGATTGAGTGCAAGGGAAAAGCCAAAGAAAAAACGGGCGGGAGCAAGGGGTCGATTGAGATCAAAGTGTCCTGGTTCACGCCCAATCCCTGACCGCGGACACCCTTCAAGACCTGCTTGGGCGCGCGCATGATTCGGTGCAATCCGTCCGGATGGCAGCCAGGATTATGCCGCGCCCTTGGCCATCAACCGGGCATAAAGCTTCGCATAGTCCAAGGCCATCCGCCCGGCTGAAAAGTGCTTGAGCGCCCTGCTCCGCGCGTTTTCACCAAGCACCTTGGCCAGCCTGGCATCGGACAGGATACCGGCGGCCGCCTCGGCCAAGCCTTCCTCATCATTCACGGGCACCAGCCTGCCGCAAACCCCGTTCTCGATCTGCTCCGGAATGCCCCCCACGCCGTAGGCGGCCACGGGCAGGGCGTGGCCCATGGCCTCGAGCACCACCAGGGGATGGTTGTCCGCCTGGCTGGGATAGACGAGCACGTCCGCGGCGCGAAGCACTGTGGAGAGCAGCTCGCCATCGACATACGGCAGGCGCATCACGCCCTCGCCCCTGAGAGATTCCTCCCCTCCCGCCAGAAGGCACAGCGCCCCGGGGACCTTGGCCGCCACACGGGCAAACAGGGCTTCGAACCTGTCTCCCCCTTTGTAGGCCGCCTTCGTTCCCCCGTGGGCCAGAAAAAGGACGACCTTGGCCGCCGGGGATATTCCCAGCCGTGACCGGGACTGGGATTTGTCCGCAAGTTGCGGTGGGGCGTCGATTCCGTTGGGGATCACTTTCACCGGGATATCCGGCCATTCGTGGCGAAGAAGGCGCGCCAGCCAGGACGAGGGCGACACCAGCACGGGGCGGAGCGAGGACACCGCCTCATGTATCAGGGATCTGGCCCGCCTCGAGTCCGGATATGCGCGCGGGCATGGATCCGGGCAGCCGAACTGATGCTGGTCGCAGAAAACCGGGTAGACGCAGCCCCCGGTGATGAGGGTGCAGTCGTGCGCCGTGACGATCAGCGGCCCGGGAGTGCCGGGTGTGGCGCGAAAACCCGCCAGAAGGGCCTGCCAGTCCCTGGTGGCGTGCACATGGACCACGCTCCCGGCCGGGGCCAGGGCGGCGAGGTCGCCCGGATCGCATTGAAATGACCGTAGCGTGTCGGCAAAAACACCGGATTCAGGAATTTCAAAGCTCAGGCTGGTGCCGGCGCCGCTTCCCGGGCTCGCGGCAAGCATGCGGGCCACCTTGGCCGTACCGCCCCTGCGCTCGAGCAGGACATGGTGGTGCACGCTAGGGCCGTCAGCCATCCACTCGCTCGAGAAGGTCGTGCTTCAAGCACCAGAGGATGAGGGCCTGGGCGTTTTCTATGGAGAGCCCGGACACGGCGCCTCGTAGCCGCACGCACAGGTTGTCCGCGTCGCGGGGCTTGCGGGCCAGCACCAGGAGGGATCGAACCGTGTCCATGTCCACGATTTCCTCCAGCCCCGCGTACACGAGAGGGAAATCCTGCCCACGATAGACGGCGCTGCCGAACCGGCTGACGACAAGATTGGTCGAAGAATCCAGAGACGCCGTCGGGTAGCCCGCGAACACCTGCGCATAGGGTACCGCACTCGGATGGCGCTGCGCCAGCCGATTGGGGACCTCCCGGGTCCACAGCCTCTCCCAGAGATCAACATGCTGCCTGGCTATTTCCCTCCAGGAATACCGGCCGGCATTTCTCCTGGCCGCCTCGCCCATGGCCAAGCGCAAGGCCGCGTCCCCGGCGAACCGGACCAGGGCGGCCGCCAGGGCCGGGACATCCACCGCCATGCGCTGGGCAAGGGCAAGATGGATATGGTTGTCGAAACTCATGGGAGCCATGATGTCGATGGCGTCGGTGGCGGATGGGCCCACAGTGGGCACAAGCACGCCCGTCTCCTCCGGGATCACCAGGTCGCGGTAGCCGTCGAAGTCCGAAGCGATCACCGGCAGCCCCATGGCTTGCGCCTCCAGAAGCGTCAGGCCGAAGGTTTCCTGGAGGTTGTCCGAAGGCGAGAGGAACACGTCCGAAGCGGCGTACAACTCCCATTTCCGGGCATCGGACGGCCGGGAAACCACGGACAGCGGGAGGCCGATGTTGCCGGCAAGATCGGTCAGGGTCTGTAACCCCCAGTCTTCCTCATCCGTCCATCCTGCCAGAACCAGGCGGACGGTCCCAAGCTGGAACCCGTCGCGGGAAGCCCTGTGAAAGGCCCGCAAAATCGGCAGGAAGTCCATCTTGGAACTGTGGCAGAGCCTGGCCAGGACCAGAAACACCGTCTCCTGGCCGAAACCGAAGGCAGCCCGCAGGGCCTTGCGGTTCTCCTCGTCCGGCGGGGGACAAACGTCTAAATCCACGCCCAGCGGGATGTGCTCCACCGATGGCTCGGGAAACAAGCCCTCGGCAAGGCCGTACCCGTCGCGAAGGTACCGGTAATAGGCCTGAACAACGCCCACCGCCGTTCGCGAGGTGGCCACCACGGCGTCGCGGGGCGTGGTGCAGGGGCTTAAATGCTTGAGGAAGTCCTGGCCGTAGCGGGCGTAGCTCAAGGAGTGCGTCACCGCCGTGACGGGAAAGATTTTCCTTGAATAGGCGTTGCGCGCGGCGGCCAGAAACCCGGGAGCCACGATGCAGTCGGACAGGTGAAAGACGTGGTGGTCGGTTTCGGCAAGCCTTCTGGGGAGTTCGCTCCGGTTGATCACCTGGATTCTGCCCGAGTCCAGAAAATCCGGCCTGAGGTCCATGATCTTCTGGGCCAGATCCTGGCAGGAGGCGGTGGAAGGCGGATAGAAGCGATACGCGTCGTAGGGGTCGAGGCTCAAGAGCCCTTTGAGAAATCCCGCGTTGGCCTGGATTCGGCCGAGCATCGGTCCGGATTCCAGAAAAGGGTCCAAACTGGCCCAGAGGCGTTTGGTTGGCATGAATTTCAAAAACACGAGGGCGCCTGGAAGTCAAACTCCCTCGCCACGCGGCAATTCCTGCCGAATGGTTCGTAATTTGCAAAGAAGTTGGCGGCGAACAATACGCCAAGACCTCGGAGGGATGCCATGAAACGCGGAAATAGACCTGATCTGATATGGGGCCTGGGCCTCGACACCGAGTTCGTCAAGGCCATCGAAGACGCCCTGGGCTCGGGCTATCATCTGCGCAACTGGCCGCTGACCGGGCTGCCTTCCAAGCGGGACATGGACAAAACGAGCCCGCTCACCGTCTGGATTCCCATGTCGGTCTGGAACGCCCTGCCGCCCTCCTCCAAGAAGCACCTGCGCGACTGGGAGCTCACCCAGCGGGTTCTCATACTCGACGGCCCCCATGATGGGCCGGATGTGGAAGAGATTCTCGAACTCGGCTTCCTCACGGCGCTCACAGCGCCGGTGACCGCGAACAAGATCCGCGACGCGGTGTTTCGGGCCAAGGAAGTGCGCGGCCTCTACGACGACATCTTCAGCATGACCAGGGAGATCATGCTCGAGCGCGAACTTTTGGCTCGCAAAACCGATCAGATCATCTTCTTGAACACGCTGCTGACCCGGGCCTCCCAGACCCTGGATCCGGGCATGATTCTCTCCAATGCCCGCGAGGACCTGAACCTGCTCTTCGCCGTTCAGGGGCTCCAGGGAGCGTTCTGGCAACCTGGTGAAGACGGCAAGCTCGAAGCGGAACTCTTCCTGGCTCCCTGCCTGAACCAGCACGGCAAGCAGCTCTGGATCGAATACCTGCTGGCCAGCGCAGCCAAGCTTGCCGGCGGCCCCGTGGACGCTTTCACGGTTGAGCAGCTTTTCCAGATTTCGCCCGACTCATGCCTGGCCGATCCCGGCCAGCAGGCGTCCATACTGCTGCCGCTCAAGGTGGCGGGCAGCGCCTTCGGCTGCCTGGCCATCGCCAAGGACAAGGACTTGCGCCTGGGCAAGGACCAGGTCGCCTCGCTCAATGCGGCCGCGAACCACCTGGCGCTCGCGCTCAGAAACGCCATGCTGTTTCGCGAAGTGAAAGCCAAGGCGGACCACGACGGGCTCACGCGCATCCACAATCGCCAATCCTTTGACGAGCGTTTGACGGACGAACTCAAGCGGCACCAGCGCTATCGCCACAACTTAAGCCTCCTGCTTTTCGACCTGGACCACTTCAAGGCCATAAACGACACCTTCGGCCACCAGGCCGGAGACATGGTGCTCAAGGACATCGGGATAATCCTGGACGAATCGTGCCGCGAGACCGACTTCGCCGCGCGCTTCGGCGGCGAGGAATTCGTGGTCATCCTGCCCCAGACCACCGAGGACCAGGCCTGGGTGCTCGCCGAGCGGCTTCGGCGCAAAATCGGCCACAAAGTCTTCCAGTATGCCGACAAAACGTTCCAGGTCACGGCGTCCATAGGCGTGGCCACCATGACCCCGGGCTCGCTCGACAAACGCGAAGACCTGATCCGCATGGCGGATCAGGCCCTCTACCTGGCCAAGTCCAGCGGCCGGAACATGGTGTGCGCGTCCCAGGCGAAAAGCAAAAAGAAGGCCATGGCACTGGCCCGGCCTGCTTGACAGAATAGGCCGCTCGGAATACTGAAAAAAATTCGCGGGCGGTTAGCTCAGTTGGATAGAGCGTTGGCCTCCGGAGCCAAAGGCCACAGGTTCGAATCCTGTACCGCCCACCATAATGATATCAAGGGGTTAGATGCACAATCTAGCCCCTTCTTCTTTTCCGTAATATTCATTTTCCAACCGCATTTCCAACCTATCCGACAAATATCAGCTCCCCCCCCTGCTGAGTGGTTGCCACTAGCGGCTACTTGCACAAAACCTGGAAATGAGGTTTCGGTACAAAAAAGCTGAGGGCCGCAACAACTGCACCCCTATTCCGCACACATCGCCAACTGCTCGGGATGATTGAAAACCATGGGATACGGCTTACGATACTACCTGTTCAAAGATGACGGAGAAATTCAGAGAATTTCAAACGTCATGTTTAATTCATTCTTTAAAGATGACGTTCATATCCCAAAATTTGCCAATCAAAAGCTAAAGCTCGCAAGCGTTATCCTTGAACTTGAAAACCGTGTTCCAATATCAATATTGGAAACGCACGGGATGATATTATCTTTTGATGAACACGGGTCCCCCAGCAAATCGACCGAACAAATCATCAGGAATGCTCTCAACAGCATCCCGTCTTTTCAAGATGAACCTGGGGTGATTCCTATCCACACTCAAATTGCTAAAAACGAACGAAAGAAATTTGAATGGAATATTGGGAAAAATGAACTTGATCTGATTGCAAAAGATATATGGAAAAAACGGAAAAAAAGATCAAAAAAAATAATCTGCATATCCAAGAATACAGCAGAGAATCACGGGAACACTGAGGAAATAGAAATGAAAGATGACAACAACAAATTCATTGAAAATCACAATAACTTTGACAAACTAAAAGAAGCCATTAGAAAAATTATTCATCTCATTGAATACGCCGAAGACTCATTCCTTGAATACGCCTTTCGGAGTGTATCTACTCATGCAATTCCAAAATCAGAAACGGAGAGAGAGCGCCTACTATGGCAAGGAGTTAAGGCCGCGCTTCAGAGTGAGCGCGAAAGAGGGAAAAGATGGAAAGCTGGCGATGGGCAGTGGGTGGCTGCCATATATCTATTTAAATGGGATGACTGGAAGCAACAGTCAGCAAAGAGTGAGATAATTGAACACACCCTGTGTGACGGCAAAAAGGCAGCAGTTACCGCCGCCAGGAAGTTAACTGTGAAACATTCTATGAAGGTTGGTGAACTTTCATATGTTGAGCCATCTGTCATGCCGCTTGATGACTGGAACGAAATTCATGGCCCTGAGAAAAGTAACGATGACGACATAGATTAACAATACATCCACACTCAACGAGGATCGCATGAATTTATTCTTTCAATTTGGCTCAATCATTAGTGGCATATTCGCTGCATACTATTGGTATGAATCATCAATAATAAAAATTCCTACACATTATGGAACAATTAGCACAACAGCTATGTCATTGGATGGGCCTGTAACTTACGGAACCAATCCAGGTCTCAAAAAACTTGCAAAATCAATAAGAAAGCAGTCTCGACTAAACAGCGTTGCAGCTCGATTTACTGCATTCTCCATATTGTTCCAAATCGGTATGATCGTCGCAGATATATTTAAGGATCATTAAATATTATTTCTGCTTTCAAAGAAATGTCGTCCATGGGGGACATATCTGCTCTCACCTGACAAGTGACAATGAAAGCTATTGTATCTTGTCCTGCAACACTTTGCCCAACATGTCGCCATCAATTGCCGTTTCGATAGCTTCCTCTTGATCACGCAACAACCCTTTAAAGAAGTTTAAGCCCGCCCTCCCCTCGATATCCCGAATTGTCATCGCATCATCCCTGGAAAGTTTCCTGCGTGGCGTCTCCTGTGGAAAGAAGAAACCCACAGCCCTGGTGTTGGCTGGGTATCCAGCTACGATGATCTTCCAGTAGCCCGAGGGCACCTTGTGCGGGGTAGTTGCTTTCGGCAGGGGCGGCACTTCCTTCTCGTAAACAGTTCCTGTCATGACAAAGACCTCACCGCCCTGGGCAAGTTGACGCTCAGCGGCCTCCAGTTGCTCCCACGGCCCCATATTGAGGGCACCCTGCTGAGGCGTGATATTCGACAAGTAGTTGGTTTTATACCAGGACTCTGTGCCCTTAAAGTCAGCAAGCGGAGCCTGATGGCCGCGCTGGTAGCCACGTTCAGACAGGTTAGAAAAGTCAGCGGGTTTCAACGCAATGTTGGTTGGCAGTAGCGGATCAGCCTGCCACTTGCGTTCTTTAACCGAAGGGCCGGTAACGGTTTTTGCGTCCAGACGGTAGACAACCCAGTCTGCGAACTTGGTATTAGGGTTTACCGACAAGGCGTAAATGTCTCGGACCACAAGCTCGTTGGTTTCACCTCCCCCAAGCGGGAGGCCAAAGGGACAAAGCTCTAGGTGGACATTTTCAAGCGGGATTGCCCGCGCGACGGAAGTTAGGGCGAGGAGGAATACAAATATAAAACAGATTCGTTTCATACCGCTACCCCGGATGATGAGTCTGTATAACTTATGTTTTAGTCGGAAATCATAAGGCGAATTTGTGGCCATTGATAGCCTACTTCGTATACTCAACGGTCAGAACAATGTCATTGTAGTCAAAATGATCCCAATCATCATCATAACCAAACATTACATATTTATCAATCTCCCCTCCTACGACATTTACACGCGGGTGATTAAGCCAATAGTTTCCTTTACTGTATCTTCCATTCAAAAAAAGTTTAAAATTTTTATGTTCCTGTGTAATGGGAAGTGAGTACGCTATAGGCTCGCATGGTATTGGATCAGCAAACATATCAAACGAAGCCACTGGACATTCGTTGTTTTCATGAATTGCAAATACAACTATTTGTACCCACTGGCCCAAAGCTGCATCTTTTGTTATTGAGAATTTGAGGGCTTTTACACCGTGTGGAATTATGTAATACATTGGATTTGTAATATCCATTAAACATTCCTCCAGATTAAAACGTGACACTCGCAATGTGGGGTGGCCGAGTGCCTAAGTTATGGATGGTTGATATATTAAATACCCCTTTTGGGGAATAGATACATAATCCCCCCCCCGCATCCTGCTGAGTGAGACGGGAGAAGCCACGATCGCATCCCCGACTGACTCCGTAACGTTGGAGATCTAGGTAATGACCGTTTCCGCTGGCCATGTCCTTGTTGTGCGCTGTCCCCTGCTCTTATCATCATGAAAAATGCAGATTGAATGCTTGGCCAACAAGCCTCTGAATGGGTAGGCAAAACGAAAAGCCCACCATCGCGGGATGGCAGGCTTTGAAAAGTAGGTCCGTCCACCAGGGGTGAAACAAAAAGCGTGTGGGGTGGCGGGACGTCTTACCTTTTCGGCGGGAAGCCTCAAGTTAGCGGACGAACCTTAGGGCTGTAAGTAATCACCGCCTGAGGTTGGTCAAGACCACACTGCATTGACTCGCCTGTGGAGCTTCGCGCTCAGGGTCTTCGCGTATGCCAAAGCTATCTGCCAGTGAGCGAATGTCCCCCCGTTACGTCCCAAGGTCACATTCAGGAAAAGGGCAGGATTCTGCCCTTTTGAAACTTCCGCCACGAAGTCCTGGGCTTGTTGTGTTTCGAGCCAAGCCTTGGGGCGGTTACGGCTCTCAGAACCTTCCATCTTCCAAAGGTCGGACGAGTACATGCATTCATAACGCCTTAATCACAAGCCATTATTACGTCGAAAGAAAGCTAAACACTTTTCCCTTGGGCATTTCCATCGCACGTTTAAAAAATTCTGTCTCGGTAATTTGCCGTGGCCAATCAATATTGACTTTTAACTTTGTTTTTGAACCGTCCCCCTCTGCACTGACCTGTATTGCTTGAAGATTTAATAGGTAGTTCAAATCTCTTATAAATGCTTTTTGTGGATTTTTGACTGTGTAAAATTGTCTGCACTTTGAGTATAGGTCGATAAAACTAAGCTCTCCACCATCTAACATCACGTTTAATACCTGCACATTTCTGGCAGACATTACTCTTTTTCGTGGCGACTTAAGCCTTCCAAATAAATCTGTAAATGTATTGCGATATAGGGCTTTAGCAACCTGCTGTCTAATCTCTGAGAATAATTTTGTGCATTGCGTTTCGATACCTTTTAATGAAAACTTCAAGAAAGGAGTTAAATCATGATTCCTACTCCTAGCTTCATTTAAAGCAGTCAAATAAGCCGTCTTTTCTTCATAGTAATAATTTGACATGGCAATAAACAGCGTGTCTCTGAGGCCAACTCGTTGAAGCATTAAGGCTTCTAGAGCGCGAGCGGTCCGACCATTACCATCTAAAAATGGGTGCATCGCAGCAAAATGATAATGCAGGGCAAGAGCCTGAATTAACGGATCATGCCGCGGGAAAACATTCCGAACGGCTTCAGAAAGACCTCTAAAAGCTTCTTGGCACTGCTTACCGCCTTCAACCCCCCGATGGCGGGGAGCCCCAAACGTCACATTCTGGTCCGGTCCTCGAAGTATACCCGGAGCACAATGATCATCGTCGCACCCTTGTACTAAACGTCTGTGTATTTCTAAAATAAGCTCTTCATTTACTGGCAACCCCTCTGAGAGTTCAGCTATCCATCTATAAGTAGATACGGCGGCAGCCGCTTGCTTTTGTGAGCGAGTTTCGAGCTGCACAGGGGTTTCCTGCATGGCTTCGTCCAATTCCCCCTCGGTGAATTCAGCTCCCTCGATCCGAGAAGTACCGGCCACCTCACGTTTAAGTTGTATGCGTTGCAGTTCATCGGCCCAGCTTCGCTGGTATGGAATTTGAGTTAGGGCGATGAGGGCTGCTTTGGCGCTGAGGAGTTCATTCGCGACCTCTAGGAAATCATACCGTGCCCAATCATTTGGAACGTCATACTTAATAATCATGGCACCTCATTATCCCGTTCATTTCCAGGATGGAAGTTATTTTTATTTATTTAATTATTTAATTTTTAAGTATTTTTAGAATGGTGAGCAAAATTTATTTCACCTCTCATTTCCATCCTTAAGGTCAAAAATCACCGTGGTCCATGAAAGAATGGATAGGTTTCAGTATGGAAGCTCTACGCGCGAGGGAGGGGAAATCATCTAGCTCGATTGGGGGCTGTGGAGGGGGGCAACCCTGGCATTCAGCTTGACCAAGCCACATCCTAAAACCCTTCAACCTGTCTTGCAACGCTTGGATCAATTCGACCTTACCGCTCCACCGCATACCCGTAGCGCTCCATCAAGTTGGACGCGTTACCCCCTGCCAGTCCCTAGGACGGAATGATAAGCACGTTTCCCGCGTCCCGCTCGGTCTCAATATCCTCCAGCGGATCAAGCGTTTTGCTTAAAAGGCATTGCCAGCGACGCCGCCAGCTTGGTTTCCCCCGTGAATCAACCACGACCTTTGAGAGAGAGAAATCAAGCAGATCATCATGTTCAATTGCCTTCACCAATGAACGGATAGCGTCTTTTCTGGATTCAGCCACCATCAACGTTAGCTGACACTTACCCTGCTCCTTTTGTCTTTTCCTATAACTGGAGGTGGACTTACGCTGTCTTTCGAGCATCCTTTTGTACTTCTTGGCATCCTGGCTATCGGACAATAACGACATAAGGCCTCCTGTTGCGTGACTGGTGAGGTCATAGATTAGGCCTTATATCACATTATATGTAGCGAATCTAGGCAGTTAACATTTTTATGCTTTTCGGCCGTTGCTATCAGATTAAAATATTCTAACAGCGCACTTATACATCGGGGCGATGTGTACAGACCCCAAATGACAAAAACAGACGTCAAAACATGGAGCCTCGCCAACACAAAATTAGCCCCGCCGAAACGGGGCTCAATTGTGGCACTCCTCCTGGCTGGCTTATTTTTGTCCGCCCTCAATAATCCCGCCAAATCCCTGCGCGGCCATGATGCGCGGCAAAAGGGCGGCGAGTTGGTATGGCCTCACGTCCGGGGGGAGCATATTTTGCCAGTCTGCGGGGGGATTAAAAAGCAGTTCCGCCAACTTCGGGGCGTTTTTCTTGAATCTCCAATCCTGGAACATCCCAGCCCACGAACCCGGAGACACCACTGTGCCGAGTTCCAACGCCTTGGATATTCCGCCCTCAACTGGCCCCATAGACGCGCCCTGGAGGGCTTCTATTGAAGGTTTGCCAGCGAAGGTCCATGACTGTCCCCGTGAACCCTGAGAAGCCAAATTAAGGCCATCCACGAGGTTTTTTAGGGCAGAGTATTGTTCCGGACTCATCCCAGCCTGCCACATGTCCATTGCCGCCTGTGACCCTCCAAGCTCTTTCCCAACCTGCCCGGAGTAGTTACCAAGTCCGCCATTGGCGCTTGTTTTGAACCCTTGAGAAGCCTGCAAAATCCTCGCGGCCATCGCGTCCTGCCAGGATTGCGGGAACTGGCCTGCAATTTGATCCTTCCAGCCCGTCACCATGGCCGGGGTGTTGGGCATGCCTGCGTTTGGGTTGAAGAGCATTCCCGGAGCCTTGCTAGCGTTGTCCGGGGTGAGGTTGCGGACCTTATTGAGTATGCTATCCCAAAAAGACTGGATAGGCCCGGAGTGGGCAGCAAACACATCATTCGCCGTCTTGAACCCAGAGATATTCCTCGTCATGTAGTCCATCAGCTCAGTCTTCACACCCATGAGTGCGGACCTGGCTTGGTTCTCATTTTCCCCGAGACCCTCAATCAGTGAATCAATACCCTGCTTCGCAGCCTGGAGGCCTTCAGGTGTATTCCGGAGCTCACCGTTAGAGAACAACTGCGCCTTGGCCTTTTCGAGTAGAGACTTTACAGCTTCGGGGGTGCCCTGCCCCGCAAGTTTCGTGTCGATAGCCTGCACGATCCCGGATGCATCAAGGGGCGTATCACTAGGCAAACGTGCCATTTCGTAGAGGGGACCAGCCGCACGGGCCCGGAAGTTTTTAAGCTCCTGCAGAGTGTTGGAAGCAGCGTCCACTATGTTCTTGCCGAGCATAGCCGGATCCGTGCTCGAGGCCATGCCCCCGGCGAAACCCTCAACAGCGTCCCGGGCGGCCAAGTTCTGCGCCTCGCTTTGCCGTTTCGCGATATCAAGGGCACCTGGGAACATCCGTAAGCGCCCCTCGGCATCCAACAATGCCGGGTTGCGGGTAGCCTGCCCCAGAGACAGCGGGATGGGAGTCTTAGCAAGGTTCTCCGCTCCGGCGGCTACTTCTCCCGGGGTAAGGTTTTTGAGAATGGGATTCCCCCCGCCAAATGTCTTGTTCACCACACCAGCAAACAAGCCAGAGAGAAGACCATTGGCCGGAACAGCGACGGTATCGGGCATACTCCAAGGGCGCTGTCTGGTTCCGTACATATCCGGCATGATGTAATTGCCGACCATGCGGCGTGCGAACTCGTCACCTGCTCCCAAGGCACCCTGCACCCAGGGCGAAGCAATGAACTCCGGGGAGCTAAAAGCTAGCGCGGCATTCCCGGCGGTACTTACGGGGTTGCTGGCGGTTGTGGCCAAGGCCTCTTTACCCAGATTTGAAAGCGATTCCTGCGGGGTCATCCCGCCAAGGCCCCCCACACGCACAGGGCCTCTCTCACTGTTGAGGTAGACCGCGCCGTCTTTAACGGTGAAGTCGGACTCCGGACGGCCCAGGGCTTGAGCGGCAACCGCCACTCGCTGCCCGTCGTCCGCCGCATACTTTATGGCGATAAGGTCTTTGATGCCCAGGGGCTTAACGGCCGATGGCTTGAGTGCTGCGGAGGTTTTGGAATCCGCCGGAGGTTGGTAGAAAACACCTTCAGGGCCGATGGCGGAAAGATCGGGTGCCTCTTCCACAGGAGCAGAGCCAGCTTCCAAAAATTCAAGGGCTGACTGCTTTCGGGGGGGCCTGGCTTCAAGGAATTCAATCGCCTTAACCATACTCTACTCCATCCCAAACTGATTTTGCAGGATGCTGGCCGCGCCCTCTTTGGTGAGAGCCCCCCTCTCGAAGGCGGACCTGACTTCCTCCGGGGTTTTATATGTCGCCCCACCATGGGGCGTAGCCATTGTGTCCTTTGTAGCCCCAACCTTTGGCAGCGGTATGGAATCCAGAATAGGATTATCCTGGATGTACTGTTCCCAGTCCTGGCGCGCCTTGTAAGCGTCCCCGCCGTGCTTCTCTGTGCCCGTCTTGTAAAGGAAGGTGGCGTATTCCTGCTTACGCTTGGCGAGCGCTTCCGCGTAGTCGAGGATGAACTTGTTTGCCTCTGTGGTGTTCCCAAGCTGGGCAAAGGTAGCCATAGCCCGCTGGGCATCGCCCTCGGTCTGTGGTCCCTTCTGTGCCATCAACTCGGTCAAGAGGTTCTTCATCACCGCGCTTTGGAATATCTGCGGCGTGGTGGCGTCGGTAAGGCCGATGTTCTTGGGGTCGATCCCTAGCGCCTGAGATATGGCCGCGACCTTAGCCTTGAGCGGGGTGAAAGCGTCCGTCTCCATACCCTTGTTGAGCAGGCCCTTAGCCACGGATATCTGCCCAAGCGCCGCGCCCGCCGCCTTAGCGTCCTGGTGCGCTAGGTCGTATTCCTTCGCCCAGTTCTTCCCAAGCTCGACCTGGAGTTCCTTCTCCCGGCTCATGTCCACATTGTTGGAAATGTTGACCTGTTGGGTCGAATTGGCCCGGTTGTACCCCTGGACTAGGTTGGCCTCATTCGCGTTTGTGGGGTCGAAGTCCCGGCCGTATTTGGCCTTGAACCACTGGGCTCCGTCGAACTTTTCCGGGGCTTGCAGTTTTTTTACTGACTCGATTGCCCCAAGGAAATTCTTGGCCCCCTCAAACCCGGAGGCCGCTCCAGCGACCATCAGATCGACGAACTTCGGGTTGTTGGCAAGGTCGATAACGCGGTAGTTCCTTCCACCAACAGGGACCATAGCGTTAGGGTTTACGCCACCGCCGAACCCCATGGGGACGTCCGTGGCGGTGTTCCCTGTGTTGGCGGCGATATTGGTTCCAATAGCTTGAGGGTCGTAATCCTGGCCGGTTATCTTCTTGATGTAGTCCCGTGTTTCTGCGGGATAAACTCCCTTGTCTACGTTGCCGGTGCCTGCGTTGTAGCCCCAGAGCGCCTTTTTTGTGTCCCCGCCGTATTTATCCTTGAGCGCTTTCATTATCTGCGCCCCGGTCATCAAGTTTTTGTACGGGTCAAAGGCGTTCGAATCGTCCAGGCCATATGGCTTCCCAGCTTCGGGCATGATCTGAGCAATTCCCCGCGCGCCCTTGGGGCTCACCTCGTTAGGATTTCCCCCGGACTCCGCCGCGATCTGGTTTCTCCAAAGTTGCTGGTCGAGCCCGTGATATCTTCCCGTCCAATCTACGAGGTCGGACATGTTCTGCGGAAGTTGTGCCGTGGGGCTGGGGGACATGCTGGGAGAGAGTGTGGGTCCTTGTCCCGGTACCTGGAGGGGCGCATTTACGACATTAGGGGGGGTGCCCGGGGTCTGTAGATCACCATTAAATAGGGCGGACATGTCACCAGTGGCGATGGCACGCATGAACGCGTCTTCCTTGGCCATCTTCCGCTGGGCCATGGTTAGCGTGTTCTCCGCAAGCCTGTTCTGCCGTTCCATGTTCTGCCGCTGGATGTCGTCCTGCTGGCGTTGACGGTAAAGCAGCATCCCTTGGATAATTCCCTGATTAAGCCCATTAAGGGCATCACCAATTTCCTTCAGCACCGGCATGTTAGAAACCCTCCTTCGGGGCATATTCCCAGGAAACAAAAACCAGATCAGACCCGCGCCCGGCATGTGGATAGTCCGCCAGGGTTCTTGAAATGGCTTGAGTTTCCGTTTCTCCGTCCCTTCGATCCAGCCAGAGCGGTACCGTTGCGCCGCATCTCTTTGACTCAAGCTTTTCCAATCTGTTCATCATTCCCATTGATGGTTCTCCTCATCGTGCGAATATTTATTTACCCTGATCATTTGCGGCGAGTCATTCCAGGACGAATGAATGCTACTTTGTCTTCACCGGATATAACTTCCCCACTGGACTCATATCTATCTCTCGCAAGAGATTCATTCTCATGAGGCTTAACAACAATGATATGCACACGCCTGTACTCGTTGTGTTTTGTCATCCTGTCCATTCTGCTTACAACACTCACGCCACGCACCCTGCTTCTATGAAATCGTGGAATCTTTGTTGCTGGTGATCGAGATAGGCTCCTTTGCTTCGGTATTGCCTGGAGATCATCTCCGCCCGATCCTGCACTTCGCCCGGAGTTATGAAGTCTAAGCGGGCCTCTACCCCTGCACATTCCACACACCACGCAGGTACTTCCCCGTTGAGTGTTGAGGGCCCCTCAAGTCGCTTCAGTCGTTTGCCTATGCCGTTCATTTCGAGTTCTCCTTCGCTTCGAGAGCACTCAAACGTTGTTCTATTTCAGCTAGTTCAATCGCTTTGCGGTGATATTCCACCAGCCCCGCCACTGCCTGCCCTTCGCTGGGCGTAATGGTCCCCTCGGCGACTACTTCCAGTATCCTGGCAGTCACCCTGGGGATGTCTACCGCCGTTTCGATTTTAGGGAGCCCGGCCAAGATGACGGGACTATCCTTCCTAGGGGGGCACAGCCTCTCAAGGCATAGCCTCAAAGCTACACAGTCGCCCTCTAAAGCCTTCTCAACCGCCTTGCGGGTCAATGCCTCGGATTCACCATCAAGAAGCGCCAAAACGGTCCTTGTGGCGTGATTTAGCGCCCCCTTGGGCTTCCCTTTGGGATTCCCGGACTGCCCAGGCTTGAACGCCGTGGAGGGGGTTATTTTCTGTTTCATTTCTGATTTTTCAGGCATGGCTTGTTTCGCGTACCTTCTTGGGGTCCCCAAGCTTTGGAGCGTTCCAACGTTCGCTCAGGCTTTCGAGCTCTGCGACGGCCTTTGCCTCGAGATCCCTCTCCTCCCGCTCGCGTTGATACTTCTCCAGGGTCCAATAAGTGGCGTACTCCGCTCCCGCTCTGGTTCCTGCCCACACGAACGGGCACCGGTAGCGCACCTGGAAAGCGAGGATGCTTTGCAGGGCTGCGTGTGGGTCCATCCTGGAGCTATAACGATGGCGGGATACGTCTTCGAGACTGGCCTCAATGACTACCGCGAAGCACTCAAGGGAGCGGGCGCGGTCAAGCTCACGTTCAAACCGATCACGGCCCATGATCAGGCATCCAATCAGATCATCAAGCGACTTGCGCTCGATGGCGACGCAATGCTCAAGGCCAGCCAGGCTGTAGTCGCCGGTTTTCAGCGTTCCACGTTCAACTTGTGCGGGGTATTTGTCGGAGGCGAAGGGGAAAGGCAGTTGTTCTCGAGTGTCTATGATAACGTGTAATGTTCGTTTTCGGGTTTTACCCTTCATCGGCAGGCCTCCGTTGATCGTAGACCGCCAGAATGTGGCTGTGGGCGACCTGGTACGCCTTCCCAGACCTAACTACGGGGTCTGGGTGGCTACTGCCGTACCCCACCAAGCTCTTGAAGGCAGGGCGAATCTTGTAGAACCAAAGGAAGTCGTTATTTTCGCCCGCATACTTCAATGCTAAGGCCTCAGCCTCTTTAAGGCGAGGCTCGAGCGTCTCTAGGGTGTCGTAGGTAAGCCTCATGCCTGTTCCCTCCAGTTTGCCAAAGATTGCCCCGTGCCGCGCGAGGAATAGATGTCCCCATAGCTCGCTGCCAAGAAACAAGACTGCAGGTCCACAGCCACGCCAAAGGGGCAATTGTCGGGGATTCGCAGCCCACGCCATGCTGGCAGAACGTTAAAACCGTGCCGCATGTGGGCGTCTTCTGCCCGCTCCAGATAGTCCTTTGCCTGTTCTGCTGACATCACCGGGATATCTGCGGGCCATTCCCAGGACTCGCGAAGCATATCCCACAGTCTCAGCGTGTCCCGGGTCCATGGTGGAGGGGCCAAGAGGAGCTTTACTCCTTTGGGGGTCTGCCAGGGAGTGAAACTATCCATAGCTGACCTCGGCGAATGGGTTTTCTGCTTCCATCACCGGGAAAGAGGCTGATGGGGTACTGGCAGGGGTACAAGGGTACACCTCTAAAGAGGTGTGTACCCCATGTACCCCCCTTGTGCCCGGTACAGAGGGGTACATGTCCCCCCTTTGTACCCCATGTACCCCAGGCAATATGGAGCAGAGGTTGTTTTCGATTTGGACGATATCCGCGCCAATGAGATCCCTTGATGCGCGGTTGAAAGCCTTCTTACGTGCCTGGGGGGTTCCCGTGGATATCCCCATCTCGTAAGCTATTCTGCGCCACTCATCTATGTGAGCCGACCCACCTGCTGACTCACAGGCTTGCTTAAGGGCATCCAAGGCAATCCGCTTTGCCCCACTAATCGCCGTACGCTCGTCTTCCAGGGGCATCTCAGTTTGGCGAAGCACGCAAGAGGTGATCTCTTCCAGCGTCTCCAGGTCAGTCCAGCCAGTTCCTACTACTTCATGCTCAAAAGCCATGCTTTGGGGCGGTTCGTGGTCCTTGCACTTTGTGTTCGAAAGGACGCGTGTCCCATTGTTGGCGGCTAACTTATATTCAAAATCAATCGCACCTCGGAGAGCACCCGATCCGCGCGAGCGATTTTTATCGGATAAGCCGCTGTGGTGCACAACAAGTACTGAACAACCGAAACGAGCTTTTAACTGGTTCATCGCCGAAATAAAGGCGTTCATGTCCTCAGTGTCGTTTTCATTGCCATCGCCAAAGTTCCTATTCAGCGTGTCCACAATGACCAGGCGGGGTTGCCCATGCTGCTCGGCAAGGGATGCAATGGAAGACGCAACGGATTGGGCGTGTTCTTTGTCGAGAAATTGGGCGGGAGCCTCGGAAATGAAAAACGGAATTTTCGAGTAGTCCGCTTTGTGGGCGACAAGCCAGGCCTGTATTCTCTTGGACAACCCGTGGAACCCTTCACCCGCTATATAGAAGACTGGGCCGGGGTTGGGGATGGCCTGGCCGTGCCAGGGCGTTGCCGAGGCGATACAAAGCCCCTGGTCGATAGCCAGAAAGCTTTTCATACTCCCGGCCTCACCAAAGAGAACGGACAAGGTGTCCGCCTCAATGTAGTTCCGGATTAGCCAGCGAGGGGGACGCGGAGCCGATAAGAGGTCCGTCAGATTTAAGAATCCAAAGTCCTGATGCGCGCGGGAGGACTGTTTTCCGCCCTCCCCTAAGTTGTGCGCTTTTTCCACAAGGGCGGAGAGATCACGTGTCGGGTTCTTTCCGCCTTCTACGAGTTCCCATCCGACCTCAATAATCGCCCGCCGTGTTGACGCCTCTTGGAGTAGCCGGACAGACTCTTGGAATCCACCGGGGATCCCGTTGGTTATCTCAGCAAGACGGACTGTCCCCCCAATCTCATCCAACTTGCCCATGCGTTCCAGGGCGTCCGCTACGGTTAGAATTCCAACCGTTCGCTTCTGACTCCAGAGCGCGAGCATGGCAGAAAATACCGCGCGATGATCGGGGGAATGGAAGTGAGCTGGGGACAGTTCCCTCGCAGCCTCGTCCATCCGTTCAGGGCGCGCAAAGATTGAGCAGAGGGCGGACTGTTCCGCGTCAAGATTGGAGGGGATATCAGTGTACGCGGCCTCACTACCAAGCGCGCATGTCCCCTTTGTTTTATGGGGGGTGGGCTTACCGCGAGAGCTCACTGAATCGCCCCTCGGGCCGACCTCGCCGCCTGGATTAGTTTGTGAATATCGCTGTATTCACCGCCGATGTGGCGATCCATCATGGCGATAATATCAACAATGACCTCGCTAAAGTATTCTAGCTCGCACTCAAACTGTGAGGCCGATGCTTCATCTCCGATGGCTCTAGCCCCATCCATTTGCCGCAGGGAAATAGCGGCTAGCTGCAGAGTGGTGTTTAAGTTTGGCTGGAGAGCATTCTCAACGAGGATCAAGGCACCTGGGCGGGGTTCATAGACAATAGGGACGTTGTTTTGCGGTTCAATTCCATGGAGTGCCATTTGCTTTCCTTGTACCCCGCGAAGAGCTTGACGGGGCCAGGAACACGGCCTATAAAAATGCCGTTGTCCCTTGTAAGGGGTTCAACCAAGTACCAAGACGCCCACTGCCGCCAAGCTGAAGGGCGTTTTTGGTTTTCTTGCGTCTGCCAATATCTGTCTGACCACCTCCCCTCTAGACTGCTTCGCGGCTAGCAAGCACGCTCTCCCGGATGCGCTGGAAATCTCGCACCACGTGTGAAGGCATTGGCCGGTATTCGTTGAGGTACTGACCAACGCTTGGCACGCTATAGCCAACTTGCTGGGCTACTTTATGTTGCGTCAGTCCGTGCTCACGAAAGAATTCCTTCCATTCTGTACCCCTTGATGGACTCATGCTGACTCTCCCATTGATTCTTCTTATTGTAGCTTTGGAGAAAAAATATATGAGTTGTCCGTTTGACACTCGATTAACCGGCAAGATATTCTTGGGATTTGAAACTATGCGCGCAGGCATTGAGAGCTGATTGTGGAGGGACCGTACGCCTCTACCTCCCTCTACAATTGTTTTGTATCGTATAACAGCGACATATTCCATAATATCACGTCGCTTACCTGGAAATAATCTCTCTTGTTACACTACCAAGGCTTGTATAGAGGTAGTTCCAGCTATACCCTACCGCTTTTAACTCTCCTTGAGAGATATTCACCACAGGGACAACTCCACGAACTATGCGTTGTATGTGGCGTTGTGATATGCCGAAACGGTCAGCTAGACACTTTGTGCTCTCTCCAGCCCTGCGAAGATCACATATCTCCTCATCCCGCCTAACATTTGCGGCATTCCCCTGCGGAAGATAACAGCCTCCTAGGTCCGCGATGATGTTATCAACAACTTTCCACGCCGTGGGGACATCGACGCCCGCCCTCGTTACACAGGCATGTAGGAGTTCGTAATAGTCCCTCCTCACGGCGTCAGTCTCCAGCCCTAGTTTTCTCATCAAACCCCATTGGCAACACCCTACCCTCTGGCCTCAGTCTGGACCTTGTGGGCGTCCATGAAGACAACAACGTCTTCCAGTTTGTACCTACAAGCTCGGCCTATCTTGGCGTATGGGATCCCCTGTTTTAGGAAGCGATCCCGCCTGAGGGTCGCGGTAGAAAGCCCCGTGATCTTCGCCACGTCTTTGTCGTTCAAATACCTAACCTCACCCATTTGGTGTTTCTCCTTCACCGTGTTTGGCAGGCCAAACAAAAAGGCCAACCGTGATGGCTGGCCTTCTAAGTCAGTAGCGAAAGAAATACCCCCCCTGCTAAGGCATTCCTTAAGGGTTAAGAGAAACCTTAGCGGTTTATGGGTTAGCCCATTGGGAGTACTTCCATCCTTTCGATGCAGTTGTTAGTCGCATCAAGAAGTTCCGCAAGTTGGTTGTCAGATTTATATTTATCAATAAAAAGTTCAGGCTTGTTGGGGTTCTGAAAGTCTTTACGAAATGCTGAGTATGTCTTTGCACGATGCTTCCATGGGATTTGATTGATGACACGATAATCCCACAACCACAGGCCAACTGCCCTAGTAAGGTTTTTTTCTTCTCTTGGCCGCCGCCGAAGAGCTCCAGTTCTTTGAATTTCCTTATAACATGCTTCATCCCAACCTTCTTTATATATTTCATCTACCTCGTTAACCATTCCATAATACATTTTAACCTCTGACAATATGGAAGCAAGTGGTGCTGAGAAATCTATAGACATAATCCTTGGCTTGCCACCACTATCTATTATAATTTCTGCGTCATATAATTTCTTAACATAATCTTGAGTTTGACTATCTGCAACAATATTCATCAGTTGTACATTAGCCCTTTTTTCGATTATTAGACTACCATAATCAAACGTATCGCTCATCAAACAACACAAAATTTCTGTTGAGCTGCAAAGAGAGTCATAGTAGTCATCCGACATTATTATCGTGTTGTATTTGTCACAAAAGTGTTCAGCAGAGATTTCTCCTTTCTTAACCTTAAAAAGGTCACTAACGAAATCTACATTTCGTTTCATATATTGGTGTTTCCAATGAGTTATAAAATACCTGTAATCTTGAGCTTCGCTGTATTCCATTTGATTTCCTCTCCCCCAATACGTCGAGCCTTACGGATCGCAGCGTCACCCCATGGGCAAAATTTCCATTTTATCGACACACTCTTTTGTCTTATCTAGCAGATCAGCGAGTTGATTGTCGCTAGCATATCCTTGTATGAATAACTTAGGATTCAATGGATTTTGATACTTATCACGAAAAGCTGAATATGACTTTGCTCGATGCTTCCATGGAATGCTGGCGCTCTCAACATAGTCCCACAGCCAAACGCCAACCGCCCTGGCTGTATTATTAATTTTTACCCTGACAAAGTTAGTTGATGTTTCTTTTGACTGAGCGAATTCCCACTCATTAGCCATTTCACGATACATCTCTCTTTTATTTCTGTCGCATAACACAAAATTTTTTACTGAATAGAGATGCTTTATTTCAAGTAACACAGTATCAAGCGGTTGCCTATAATCAATCAGCACCGACTCTGTTACATCACCCTGCGTATCCATTGAGACGTGACATGAAATTGACTTGTATCCACTTTCTTCCCTGCGTATTGGATACCTATAAACAAAAGAATGCGACAACAAAGCGATTAATATTTCATCAGAACTATCATAAAATACATCATTAACTCCATTATAATAACTAACTATATACTTACTTAACTCAACGACGTGTTGTTGAGCAGGCTCAGAAAATGCAACATCTGATTCATAATCCCCCGAGCATTCTTCCACGAAATAGTCAATGGTTGTCTCAAAGTAGTTTGTTTTCGAAATTGCTAATTCCTTGTCATACTTAAGAGCCCTCCTGGTGTACTCCCACAACCAGAATTCAATATAATCTCTTTTTTCTGAAAATGTTGCTTTTCCCATGTTTCACCTTAACCAACAGTAGATTGAAATTGCCATCATTAACGGCGGATTAGCAGCAACAAAGCGTTCTTATGTTTCTCTATCTCGCCAGCTAAATAGTTTACGTTGGCTTCCAGCGTCGCGATCTTTTTATTGTACACCTCAACATTTTTATTAAAAATAGCTACATTTTCTGACGTCTGCTTCTCAGTTGCCGTTGCCCATGAGACAAACCCTTTTGTTCGCTTATCAAAATCATCGTATAGCGCTATCATCGCTTTCAATGTTTTATCCGTCCTAGTCTTGTCCATCTCATCAACAGCTACTGCCATAGCTACTATTTGCCCTTGCAGATTCTCGATCTCTTTCTTTTGCTTTTGCTGATATTCTAGCATTTCTTGTAGGGAGTTCTTTACGGCAAGCTGAGTGGCAATTGCGGTTTCATTGCCTGCTTTTAGGCTTTTCATTTCCGACTCATGCCAGAAGAACATTCCGGCCAGGAGACACAGCAGGACAAATGAAATATTATAGCTAATTATGAGAGGTGTAGAAATACGTGACTTGCTATTCGTCGCTGAGGGTACGCCTTGCTCTTCAGACATAAAGCACCTCCGATAGCGAGATATTCAAGCGATGATTTAATATAGGCTAAAATACAAATTCTTGAAACAATCTTACCCTTCCCCACCCTAGGACATGGCGGGGCGGGAAGTTATCCCGCCCCCTGGCATGTTGACCTATCCTTTGGCCACTGCGCACAATGGAGAGTCTGCGGTCATCTTGGGCAAAACCTGACGCCAGTGATTGTGTTGGGCGACAGTTTGGGATGGGTATATGTCGCCCGGTATAGACCAACATCTCCAAAATGGTCCGCTATGCCCTGATCAAAACTTTTAAGACGACTTTCTGCGGCCTCGAGTAAGCGCTCAAGGACCATCATATCTCCCGCAATAGCATCGTTGTCTTGGTGATAGGCCCCCATACGATCTATTGCCACCCGTAGGGGCTCGATGGCCTGAAAAAGCTCGTCAGCGAACCAATTCACATAAGTATCTCCATCGTCTGCACCGGAAGGCATAACCTGCGCTTCCCTCTTTAGGGTCTGACTGGACATGGTCTCGCCTCCATACGGTTGTGGTTTGCTACGCAGCCAACTCGCACGGGAGAACAGCCCGCACCTCATCCGCCCATGGGATGCCCTCCACGTGACTTACGGGGACGTACTCGTCTCTTGCCAGCGGGATGGGGGCTCTCTTGGCTCTGTTTGCATACCTGTCCAAAGCGGGCGCATAGGGCCTACATATATGTTCAAACTCTGTCGCGAAGTAGAGTCCCCTTTGACTTAATTCGGGGGAAGACCCTGGATACATCGCCTTCCAGGCGAGCAAATTGGCACGCATCTCGGCAAATTGTTGGATTGCCCAAAACTCCACACCACCAGAGGGAATGTCTCTGTCAAATATCAACACGTTGTCCCTGGAGCGGACGTGCATAATCTCACGCCAAACGACGAAAGGATAAATATCTCCTGGGGGAACGGGTTGAAGGTCGATCCCCGAATCTTCGGAGTAGAATCCTTCCAGGTGAATCCTGTTTGCTAGAGAGATGACTGTCATCTCCCTACACCCGCGTTTGCCGAGCTTAATTCTCACCCCACTCACCATAGGATGAACAAAGGCCAACATACTGGGCGCATCTGACCAATCGTACACCTGTATTGGGACGCGTGCGTGAGTTCTGGCGAGGATGTCTAGCTTACGGAAGAGAGGCGGGGTCAAGAGGACGCTGTTGCCATCAAAAAGACCATTGGATAGGGACGGGCCAGCCATAATCGCACCTCCATGCGGTTACTGGTTAGGCTTGGCTGGGGAGGTCGCAACTCCCCAGCCAAGCCGTCCAACTATTCTACAGGCTTGAAAAACTCTTCATCAGCTCTGGTTGCCAAATCGATTAGTGATTGTATCATTATGTCTTCAATGCTTTCGGTTTTGTTGAAATGTTTAAAGTCATGGGCAGTTGAGTCATCAATTTGCCCTTTGATACCCGTGTATTCTCCATCAATATATACATCAAAGTAAGTGTCGAACCCGTCTCTTGAAACCCGAACCTCTCCCTTCACGTCACCCAGTTCAAAATCAACAATTTTTACCATCTGCATTGCACACTCCTTAACGAACAAAGTTACAAATAATGATATTTCAAGGCCGACTTAGTTAAATTATAGATTTTTCATTTTTTGTTCTATCTTCGCTATCTGTAGTCAGCTTGCTGAATATTTCCCCAGCGACTCCACTTGCCCGCTTCAGGGCATCATCTCTCAAGTGTGCGTAACGCTGGGTCATTTGCGGGCTCTTGTGCGTCATGAGTTTTTGAAGGGTGTACATATCCACGTCTCCAGAACTCGCCAACATGGTTGCGTAGACATGCCGTAAGCCGTGGATGGCTCGAAAGCTATCAGGGAGCCCGGCCTTCTGCTTGATCCGCGCTACTTGGTGGTTGATATCTACTCGCTGCTTCCCCCCCCTGCCAGGGAACACAAAAGGGCTATCAGTCCTTGGGAGTGACTCGAAAAGCAGACGGGCAGGATCGTTTAGCGGGACCTTCTGGCTTGGCCCACCTTTGGGGTCGCGGATGTGGATAAAACCCCGCTCGAAATCAACGTCTTCCCAATGGAGCTTAAACATTTCGCCGCGCCTCATGCCCGTGAGCAGGGCCATTTTCATAATGCCTGCAGCCCAGGGGTTAGGATCATCCTCCATTGCTTCGATGAGTGCCGAAAGCTGATCTGGTGTGAGATCTTCTGTTTTACAGTTGTCGACACGAGGGATTTCGAAAGAGAGCCTGGAGGGCTCAGGGGCGGGACAAAGCCCTTTAAGGACGGCGAATCGAACAAGGCGACGTAAAAGAGCTATGACATGCTTAACAGTCTGGGGGCTCTTCCCTTGTTTCTTGGTCAGAAGAACCCGTAGCCGGTCAACGTCTAATGTCAGGATCTCAGCGGGGACCTTGTTCGCGAACCTAGGGGAAATATATAGTGTATAGCGGCATTCGTCCTGTTTAAGACCCTTAATTTCTCGTTGATGTTTGTACTCTTCCCAAATGCGCTCGATGGTCCACCTATTTGCCTCAGCCTCTTTTGCGGCTGTGTCAGCTTCTCTCAAGTCTTTCCGTGACTGACGTTTCCCCTCTATCCGCTCAGCTCTGTAGGCGGCGGCCCTAGCTGGGGTCATATCATCGGCAAACTGTCTTCCAACCTTCTCTTCTATCAGCTTCCCATTCTTTTTGAAGACGACGTAGTAGACCAACTCTGTACCGCGCCCGCCAATCCTTCGGGCCTCACGAGTGAAAACACCTGGGTATTTCGTCTTTTGGCGCTTGGCCATTTTCCAACCTCAACTTTCCAACCCTATTTCCAACCTATTGGTTGGAAAATAGTAAAAGCCAGTAAAAAGTCAAGGCAATACTTATCAAATAAACCTCATAAATTTGAGCTAGTGTGGCTATCTGTAGAAACCAGTAAAAATAAAAACCTTGGGCCTCCGGAGCCAAAGGCCACAGGTTCGAATCCTGTACCGCCCGCCAGTAAAATCAAGGGTTTAGGCATGACGCCTGAGCCCTTTTTCCGTCTCTCGCCCTAAAACTTCTCAAAATCATCATCGTGCGTGTCCGAAGTCAAATTCAGGACCACCCCCTTCTTGGGTGCGGACGGCCTTTTTGGCGCGGCTTTGGGCCTGGGCGCTGCCGTTTTCGCGGGAAGGGCCTTGGGATTTGAATGGCGCACGCCCTGGGTCCCCCTGAGCTTGAAGTAACTCACGGCGGAAAGCAGCTGTTCGGCCTGGCTGGAGAGCTCTTCCGAGGTGGAGGCCATCTCTTCCGAGGCTGAGGCGTTCTGCTGGATGACCTGGTCAAGCTGCTGGATGGCCTTGTTTATCTGCTCCGCCCCGGCATTCTGCTCGCGGGAGGCGGCGGCGATTTCCTGGACCAGTTCAGCTGTTTTCTTGATGTCCGGCACCACGGCCATGAGCATGCTTCCCGCCTTTTCAGCCACTTCCACGGATTCCGACGACAAAACGGATATCTCGGAGGCGGCCTGCCCCGAGCGCTCGGCCAGCTTGCGCACCTCCGCGGCCACCACGGCAAAGCCCTTCCCGTGTTCGCCCGCCCTGGCAGCCTCGATGGCCGCGTTCAGGGCCAGAAGGTTGGTCTGGCGGGCGATCTCTTCAACTATCGATATCTTCTCAGCGATCTGCTTCATGGCGCCCACGGTCTGGCTAACGGCCCGGCCGCCTTCCTCGGCATCCTGGGCGGCCTTGAGGGCCATGGACGCGGTCTGGATGGAGTTGTCCGCGTTGTGCTGGATGTTGGAGGCCATTTCTTCCATGGACGAGGAAACCTCCTCCACGCTGGCGGCCTGCTCGGAAGCGCCCTGGGAAAGCGACACGGACGTCGCCGAAAGCTGCTGGGAGCCGGAAGCCACGTTGTTGGCCCCCTCCAACACCTCGCCCATCACCTCGTTCAAACGGCTGGACATCTCGCGCAGCGCATCGGCAAGCATGCCTATCTCGTCCTGCTGCTTCACCGTCAGGTCCTGGGACATGTCGCCCTTGGCCATTGCCTGGGCGAAAGCCATGCCCTGAACCACAGGGCCGGCAATGCCCTTGGCGATGATGTAGGCCAGCAATGCCCCCAGAATCATGGCCCCGACCAAACCGGTCAGGGAGGATTTGTAGATCACCCAGTCCAGGCCGTGCAGGGTTTCGGCCCGGTTCATTCCGAAATAGATTTTCCATTTGAATGGCGGGTAATCCTTCAAAGCGGCGACTTTCTGCGTCCCGTTGAATTCATAGGAGATAAATTTCTGTGTGTTCTCAATAAGCAGTTTCCCAAGTGCACCAAGTGTATTTACATCCTGGTTTATCAACTTCTGGTCAGGGTGGTAGACAAAGTACCCCTTGTCGTTGACGATGAATGCATACCCTTTTCCATCCACATTCACGGACTTGAGATACTCTTGCAGTTGTTTGCTGAACACGGTCTGGCCCGCAAAGATGGCACCAACAACCTTGTCGCCAGACAGAAGCGGCTTGTAGTCCACCAATTTCAGCACGCCGCCTACGGTTGCCAGGCCTGAGTAAGATTTCCCGGCGGCAAGGGCTTCATAAACGGGGCCTTCCTTGATTGAAGTGCCGACCATGCGTTTGCCTTCCTGCTCCACATTCGTGGAAATACGTACGAAGCTGTTGCCTTCGCGAAGGAAAATTGTCGCATCTGAATTATACTTTTTCTTTATACCATCCACAACCTCGAACTTGTTGTCCGTATCTTTGTTAAGTTTTGATGGATCTACACTGGCATGAAGACTGTCACAGACGGATTCCAAAAGGCTTTTTGCTGTTTGATGATACAGCATGACCGCCTCGCTGACTCCGGTCGCGGAGGTTTCCGCCAGGGCCTGACCCAATGTGAGAGCACGACTGTAAATGTTAAATACAGCTACGCCAGCTGAAACGAGAACAGCAAAGAAAACGATAGCCATCACTGCTGCCTGAAGCTTTGTCTGGATTTTCAGTCGTGCAAACACAGCTTGTCTCCTATATGTCAAGAGAATGACCACGCGCAGGAAATGCCAATTTCATCAACACTGCATTATACATGAACCGGAACAATGAAAAACACCGTCACAGTGATCACGGTTCTGGCAGCGTAAGGATTACCGGACCGAACAGATAATCTCCAACGACCGACAGCCACTGCAAGATTTCAAGGGTTCAGCCGATTAAAGCTGTCAGCCTGTAACCGCCTTACCATTGTCCGGGAAGCTTCGCAAACCTTCCCCCATGTATTTACTCGTCCGAGATCAACACCGGGAGGACTTACCCCAGACAGCATTGAGAACTCAAAGACACATGGAGATTGATCCGAGACGCCTATGAATACCATATGCATGGACCATACGGCCTAGTTCTCTCCAAGCAAGCCGTCCAAGAACGTGTGCCATTACTCTCTGATGCGCTGTTCTGAATTCGTTTCCCCGATGGCAACAGACTGGTG
Organism: Desulfovibrio sp.; assembly: GCA_016208105.1. NCBI lineage: Bacteria > Pseudomonadati > Thermodesulfobacteriota > Desulfovibrionia > Desulfovibrionales > Desulfovibrionaceae > Desulfovibrio > Desulfovibrio sp. The sequence continues at coordinate 152,181 of JACQYS010000023.1, read as the reverse complement.
ACACCTGGTACAACTGTTGTTGCTGTTTCATGTATGCTGTTAAGCCAGCCTATTCTGGGTTGAAGCAGAGAGGAATGCCTCTTTTTATATTCCGCGCCGCACTTCGAACAAGGCAGGAAAACACGAAAACACCGGCGCGCAAGCGGGCGAGTTTCACGCCTTGCGCACCACTGCTTGATGACTTATAAAATGGGGCTTGGCGTCCCGTTGTGACCGGACATCCGCCGCTGCGTAACCGCAACTGCATTGCGCCCGAGACAAACAAAGCCGCTGGCCGCCCCCCAGAGGCGCTCCTGGCACCTGGAACGATAACGCGGAAGCTGTTTCAACACCGAACGCCCTCGACAGAACCAACAGAAAAGCCGGACATAAGGCCATGACTTTCAAAGGCCAGCAAGCATAAAACAGGAGTTCACGATGAAGACTATATTTTCCATAATATGCGCACTTATTGTATCAGCACCTTCATTTTGTCTTTCAAATACAATAGACGGGTATCAAGACATCAAGTTCAACATGTCTCTCGATGATGTGAAGTCGAAAATAAACGCAGACAAAAACGGAATAACAACTCATGACTTATGGACAATATTTAGGCTGGCAAGATTCGAGGGAAGCCTGGGCTGTCTATTGAATGACAATGCAGTATATGAACAAAAAAATATTATTGAAGTATACAATACCGTTCGAGAGGCAGACAGCAAGCTTGTTGACGTGAAAATCCTAACGTACGCAGACATCAAAACGAAACAACAAGTTCAGATTTACTTTTACAAAAACAGGGTAATGTACATTATCCTTGCATCAAGCCACGACCACAATCTCGAAATGAAAAGCATGACTGATAAATACGGAAACCCGGTTCAATGTGGTTCAAAGTACAAAGAGGACTATTTCATTACTGGACAAGGGGCCATCAAACTCACCCGTTATTCCATAGAATACTTCAACATCCCCCTCTGCAAGGAGCATGCTGACGCAATGCGTTCCCTGGCAAAGAACTTGACGCCACAAGCCGGGCAGTAAGAATGTTACCCAATTGCCAGCTCCGGCTGCCTTAATCCGGAGTTGGCAATTGGTGCTCCACCACCCGGGAGAGGCCGTGGTAGCAACCGCCATCGCCAATCGCCCGAACATGTCCAAACGCTTCAACAAACCTCGATAATCCACCAGTACCCCCCCCAGGGCGTTCCATACGCCCGGACCGACCTGCGTTTTTACCGGCTTGCTCGCGCAGGCGGCGTGTTAGGCCGCTCCCCACCGGTCTGGACCACGACACCTCGCATCCACCCGTTTTCCTCTCCACCGGCCCGGCCGGTTCCGAACTCCACGGGAGGACGCCGGACGGGCGGCACATCATGCGCCAGAGCGACGGATCGCTCTGGGAGCTCCACTCAGGCGACGAGCAGCAGGGCCTGAAATAATTCACGCTCTCTCCCCTTGTGTGTTACAATCAGGTGACATAGATGATAAATAATGGCGTACCGCCAGCGCGTCTGGCTCGTCAGTTGGATGGCGTCCGCCTTATGCCCCTGCAACAAAGCCCGGAGCGTGACGATGTTCGGCAGGTACCTGGGACATGTTGACCTTCAGGACCCGCTGCATGCCTACATGCGCGACCATATCCTGCCGCAGCTTGGCGCCCACCCGGCCCATGCGGATTTCCGGGTTTTCCAGGCAGCCTGCTCGCGAGACGTCTACCTCTATGAGGAAAAGCACAGCAACGCGCGGCTTGTGGCCAAGTTCTATCCTCCCAAATTCCTCCACGGCCATCACCTGAGGACCGGAGAAACCGAATTCTCAAACCTCCTCCACCTTCGGGGCCTCGGGTTCGACTCCTGGCCGCACTACGTGGTGAAGCCCCTGGGCTTCAATCCGGCCATAAACAACGTGCTGATGATGGAGTTTCTCACCGGGGACTCGCTTAGCAAAGTGATCACCGAGGCCATGCACCTGGGCGCACGCGACAGGCTCTACCGCAAGCTCACCGCCCTGGCCCATTTCCTGGCCGCCATGCACAACCGGACCGTGGGAGACTGGGGGGTCATCTTCGACCACAGCTGCGCCTACATGGACCGCCTCATCGGTTCGCTCGTCACCAAGCGGGGAATGGGGCCGGACCACTCAGACGAACTCCGTTTCCTGCGTGAAGCTTGGCGCGGCCGCGGCGCCATGTGGGAAGACCGGGCCGTGCTGGTGCACGGGGACGCCACTCCCTCCAACTTCCTGTTCGGCAAGGGCCGGTCCGTCCTGGCCATCGACCTGGAGCGCATGCAATGGGCGGACAGGGCCTTCGACCTTGGAAGGCTCTGCGGCGAGCTGGCCCATTTCTTTTACCAGGGACAGGGAAATCCCGCCAATGCCGAGCCGTTCATCGGCCACTTCCTCTGGGAATACTGCTGCCACTTCCCGGACCGGGCGAGCGCCTTTGGGGCCATCACCAGGCGCATCCCCTTCTACATGGGCATCACCCTGCTGCGCATCGCGCGCAACTCCTGGATCGACTGGGGTTACCGCTGGCAATTGGTCAACCAGGCAAAAAAGATATTGAGGGCACTGCCATGAACGTGAAGGGCATCATTTTCGACATCAACGGAACCCTCGTCGACATCCAGACCGATGAAGGCAACGAGGAAATCTACCGTGGAATCAGCCATTTCCTGACCTATCAGGGCATACCGGCCCACCGCTGGGAGGTCCGGGACGAATACTACAGCATCATGGACGAGCAGCGCAAAAAGAGCACCGAGCAATTCCCGGAGTTCGACGCCGTGGAGCTGTGGCGGGAGTACCTGCGCCGCAGGCCGGAAGCCTGCAAGGCCCTGCCTCCGGGGAAGCTCAAGTGGATGCCGCAGTTCATGGCCGAGATGTACCGGGGCATCTCCCGGTACCGCTTGCAGCTCTACCCGGAAGTGCAGAACATACTGGACGAATTGTCGCAGCGCTACGAGCTGGCCGCCCTGTCCGACGCCCAGAGCGCCTGGGCTTTGCCGGAAATGCGGGCCGTGGGAATCGATCGCTACTTCGACCCCATCATCGTCTCCGGCGACCTGGGCTACAGAAAACCCGACAGCAGAATCTTTAAAGCCGCACTTGAAGGATTGGACATGCTGCCCGAAGAGGTGCTCTTCGTGGGCAACGACATGTACCGCGACGTTTTCGGGGCCAGCCAGATGGGCATGAAGACCGTCTTCTTCTCCTCCAACCAGGGCAGGAAAAAGCCGAGCGGGGCCGAGCCGGACTACATCATCTACCAGTTCGCCGAATTGCGCCAGGCCATTGCCTTTCTGGAGAACCAGAAATAATACAGGATAGCTTCTATCGATCGACCGGAGGTGCTGTCATGGCTCGCCTGCTGCTCTCGGCTGCCCGGATTCCGGCGCTGTGCCTCGTCCTCCTCGCATGGGCCGCCGAGGCTCCCGCCGCGCAGTACTCCTTCACCACAGTCAAGGACCGGCTCACCATGCCGGACGGGGTGGAACTGGCCCGCCCACTATGACGAGAACACCGGCACCACCACATACACCACCGGCGACGACGAAACCTTCACCGTGGGCAACGTCTCCGTGCGCCGCCACGAAACCAACACCTTCAAGGTAAAGGACGACGACCCGGCCCACGCCTCCTATGTGGCCGTCTCGGACTACGCCATCACCCTGCCCGGCCGGGCCATCAAGCTCGACGCGAAATACACCCTCGTATCCGACGAGAAGAACTTCAACCTGACCGTTACAAGGCGCCTGAGCGAAAACGGCAAGGTGGTGCGCGAAAAACGCTGGGACAAGATGATACCCCGGAACCTGCAGTGACGAGAAATGAGAATGTGATACCATCTCCAGAGCACGCTTTGTCCCGGAGATCGCGCCCTGCAAACAACGCATGACGGCGAAGGGCTCATGTCGGCGTTTCGAGTGTTGGCCATGATACAAAGACACCCTATCTTCACTGCGCCCTGTGTTATGCACAAGGCGCAAGCAACTTGCGCGCATCTCTTTGCATTTCAGCGTGCGCAGTAAATGTCATGTTCTGATTTTTTAAACATTGTTCGCACCCATTATACGTGCGAACAAACCGCATCTCATCAAAATACATAGGTATTTCGCCCTAGAAATCCATGCCGCACGCGTGTTGCATGAATCAGGTGAGCAAGGCAGGCAATCCGATCCATCCAAAAAAATTCAAGAACCTGCCGCACTTCGCAGGAACTTTCTTTCTTGATGTGTCCTCGCATTAGGCATAATAGAGCTGATGAAGCCAATCATTCATCCTTCCGGCTTTTATTTGGTTGCGGCTCGCAGTGGCGGCTACCCTGTCTTCAAATAATCCAGGAATCACGCCCCTGCCCCACGCTAGCCCACCGTATCCCTCTCCAGAAGCACGAGGTTGGACATGAGCTACGACAGGCAATTGGCTCTTACCGAAGTTGGCACCAATGAAGTTGAGATCATGGTTTTCTACCTGGATCTAAAGAATGGAGATTCGGTCAGCCGCGCATTCTACGGCATAAACGTCGCCAAGGTTTTAAAAATCACCCGCCTTCCCCAGCAAATAATGCGGCCGCCGGTCTCAGCGCACCATTCGGTCTGGGGGGCCTTCCATTTCAAAGACCGGGACAAGGTGGTCCCCATCGTCTCCCTGTCCAGATACCTGGAGCAGAACCAGGTGGAGGATCACGACACCCAGAAAATGATCATCACCGAATTCAACCAGGTGATGACCGGCTTTCTGGTCTCGGGCATCACCAGGATTTACCGCCTGAGCTGGGCGGATGTGGAACAGCCCAACAAGCACATCAACGAATATTCCAAGAACGCCTTCACCGGGCTTGTTAACCTTGAAGGCCACATTGTTTTCATTCTCGACATGGAAAAGATCGTCATCGAGCTCAACCCGGAATCCGGGAAGGACTTCTTCGGCGTCTCCGCGGGGATAAAGTCCGACCACAACATCAACGTGCTGCACGTGGACGACCAGCTTCTGGTGCGGCGCATGGTGAAAAAGGCTTTGGAACAGGACGAGGCTTTCAGCGTGATTTCCGCGGACAGCGGCAAGAACGCCTTGGACATATTGAAAGAAAAGGCGGAGGAAGCCAAGGAAGCGGGCGTGGAACTCACGGAGCTGGTGAACGTGGTGATCACGGACGTGGAAATGCCGGTCATGGACGGCTACACCTTGTGCCGGTCCATCAAGGACGATCCCGACCTGGCGCGCCTGCCCGTTTATCTCTTCTCGTCGCTCATCACGGAAGAGACCCAGCACAAGGGTGAATCCGTGAAGGCCGACGGGCAATTCCCCAAGCCCCAGACCGAAATGATGGCCAGGGAGATCATGGCGGACCTGGCCAGAAAATGCATCGCCAGCGCGTGAGCCCTCGCCGCTGACACGCTCCCCCTGTTCCTAGGAATTCAAACCGGGAACGTTTTCCGGACTCCCAGCGAACCGGCTTTCCAATTCGGCCAGCATAGTTTCCATTTCCTTGAGCGCGGCGGCGGCCCGCGATTGGTCGCCCTGGCGGCAGGCGCTCTCCAGAGCCTCTCCGGCCACTTGCAGCCCCGCGACTCCCCCGGACCTGGAGACGTCCTTCATGTCCCGGCCCATTCCGCCTGCCCCGGAAAGGTCCCCGGAATCAACCATTTCCTTGGCCGCCCGATATTTCGCACGCAGCGAAAGGATGAACCCCTTCAGGGCGCTCCCAAAGGGGGCACCCCCGCCCCGGCCACCGGCATGCGCGGAAGCAGCCTTATTTCCCAGCTGGCGGGCGATCTCACTTTGGACATCCCCCAACGAGACCGGCTTCGACAGGTATCCGGTCATGCCGGACGCGAGAAAGCGCTCCCTGTCTCCTTGCATGGCGTAGGCGGTCAAAGCCACCACAGGAATGTCCACGGTCCGTTCCCCGCACTCTCCGGACCGTATGCGCCGCACCACCTCCAAGCCGTTCAAGTAAGGCATCTGAACATCCAAAAAGACAATATCAAACTGATTGTCGCGCAGAAAGTCCAACGCGGCTTGGCCGTCCGGAACGGATGTGACCTGGTGCCCCAGCAGAGCCATGTACTCCTCGATGACGATGCGGTTGAAGTCGTTGTCCTCGGCCACGAGCACCCGGGCGGAACGAACCTGTGGTTGGGGTGCGTGCTTGTGTGTATCAGCTTTGTCACCGGACACTTCCGACTCGAACGCGGCGGTAAAATGAAACGCGCTCCCCTTGCCGGGCGTGCTGTCCACCCATATCCGCCCGCCCATCAGGGACGTCAGTTCCCGGCAGATGGCCAGTCCGAGCCCGACGCCCTGATACGCCTTCGAATAGGACGAATCCGCCTGGCGGAAACTTTCGAATATGGTGGGTATGTCCCCGGGGGCAATGCCCGGGCCTGTATCGCGCACGACAAAATGGAGAACGGACAGTCCGGGCCGGGATTGTTCCGCCAACGAAGCCTGTACGGTAACGCTCCCCTGTTCCGTGAACTTGCAGGCGTTACCCACAAGATTCGTCAACACCTGGCCAAGCCGGACAGGGTCCCCCTTGAGAAGATCCGGGATATCCGGGGCGATGCTGGCTAAGAGCCCTATGGCCTTTTCGCCGCAGGCGTAATTGAAGTTCGCAAGGACCTTGTTCACCACGTCCGCGAGCGAGAATCGCCTGGATTCCAAGGTGAGCTTTCCGGCCTCCACCTTGGAGAGGTCAAGCACGTCCCCGATAATGGTCAGCAGGGTCTGGGCCGAATCGGAAATCATGCTCAGGTGACGGGAGACTTTCTCGGGGTCCGGCACACGCTGCGAAAGTTCGGCCAGGCCGAGGATGGCGTTTATCGGGGTGCGGATTTCGTGGCTCATGTTGGCCAGAAACTCGCTCTTGGCCCTGGTGGCCGCCTCCATGGCCCGCACTGCCGCCTGAAGCCTGTCCTGGCTGAGCCTGCGCTCGGTGATGTCGCGCGCCACCCCGAACATTTTAACCGAGTCGCCCCGCTCGTTTCGCAGGATGCGCCCCCGTGAATGGACAAGCCGGACCTGTCCGTTGTCCGCCCGTATGATGCGGTGCTCGATGTCATACGGCGCTGTGCCGTCAATGGCCGCCTGCAAGGCAGCCTCCACGTGGGCCAGATCCTCCGGGTGGGCAAGTGGCATGACCTCATCCGGTGTGCGCGGAGGTTCTTCGACGCCGTGAATGATGAGCCATTGGTCGGAAAAGACCACTGAGTTGTCCAAAAGGTCCCATTCCCAGGAACCGAAATTGGCCAGGCTCTCGCCCTCATGGAGGATGGAGTAGCTTTTTTGCAGCGCCTCCTCGGCGCGCTTTCGGCTTGTAATGTCGCGGGAGACCCCAAGAAAGCCGGTGTGCGCCCCGCTTGCGTCAACTTGCGGCTTGACCACCACCTCAATCCAGACAGTGGAGCCGTCCTTGCGGTACTGTTCCAGCTCGACCCGCCGGGCGGGTTCGGAGTCTTCCCCCTTTTCCACCGCGCTCCGCCAGCTCTTCCATACGGCCAGCACATCGGCGAAAGACTGGGGAGTCATGGTTTCCTGAAGGGACTGTCGGCACGCTTCTTCCGGAGTCAGCCCGCGCAGACGCATGACGGATGGGCTTATGTAGGTGAAGCGAAGGTCGAGATCCAAGGTCCAGATGACATCTTCGGCATTCTCGGCCAGGATCCTGTAACGGCTGTCGGATTCACTTTGGAGGCGGTCCAAAGCGCTTCGAAGCTCGCGCACTTCCGCCAGGAGTTCCTCCCGGCTCTTTTCGCTATCCGTCTTCATCTCGGTTCCATACTGCAACTACTCCCAAGGCAACGGATCACGAGTTCATTAGGCACTGAGCCAAAATTATCCTTGTATTCCAGCCAATTCCAGGGCCCGGTCGATATAGGGCGGGATCACCAGTCCGGCCCTGGCCAGATTGTCCCTGGCCGCTTCCACCTTTGCGAGCTCTATCCCCGCCGTTTTCCAGTACGCCGCCGGGTCGTCCAAAAACGACTTAATGACGGCCAGGGCCTCAGGGTAGGACTTCACCAGATGGCAGCAGTTCACCACCCACATGGGCCCGAGCGGGGGAATCTCGGCCTGGCCCGCGCTATGGGCCGAGGAAAGCTCCTGGAACTGCTCGATGGCCTTGCGCCAGAGGTGGCCTCCGTCGCCGCCCAGGCCCATGGGGTCCACGAACACGTAGGGGGCGGGCAGGCAGTGCCCGATCTTCATGAAGGTGAGCGCCATGTTGATTTCGTAGCAGGTGCCGTAGCCGCCGATGTTGAACACCTTGAACAGCGAGCGTCGGTCCAGGATGTCTTGGCGGGTGTTTAAGGCGATGTTCACGAACTGCACCACGGCCTCGGGGGAGAAGTTCGTTTCCTGGCCGATCTTCTCGCCGTCTATGCCCACGCCGATGCGGTAGATTCCGTACCGGGCGGCCGCGTCGTCCACGGCCTTCATGACGCCCGGGCCGCTGCCGTGCGCCACGGCCAGCCCCTGCCCAAGGCGTTCGTCCCCGGCCAGGGCGGCGAAAAACTCCTCCAACTGCGGAAGCAGGATGGGCTTTAATTCGTCCACCACGGAACCGAAGAAGGCCACCGTGGTGTGCAGCCTGGAAATGCGCTCCTTGCCTTCAGACGTGACCCAGAAGCCGTTCTTGAATTCCCGGACATGGCAGTGCCCGTTCGATTCGAAAACCATGTAGAAGCGCATGCCCTCGCGCCACAGGCGGGTGATTTCCTCATAGGAGGACTGGTCGACGTAGTACTCCGGCTTGCCGCCGTTGTCCGCGTCGCGCATGTTGATGCTTTTTATGAGCACCACGCCCACGCCGTTTCTCTTGAGCACCCGCAGGGCGTCCACCGGGGGCAGCGAATCGCACACGAACACCTTGGAGAGGCTCTGGTCGCCGCCGACGTACTTGAGGTCCTGCAGGAACGACCTGAAACGCTTGGGGATTTCCTCGTCGGCCAGGACCGATTCCGGCACGTTGCCGCGCGCGCACTCGTACACCAGGCGCCACTGGAATTCCGGAATCCACCGCATGTCCTCCTGTTCCCAGGGGATGTTCACGATGCGCCCGGGCATCATGATGCGCCCGTAGAGCCCTCCCCGTCCCGGAGCGGCGGATATCTCGTCGAACAGCGCGTTGCAGGCCTCCGGGTTGAAGATGTCGGTTATTTCCGCGAAATCCACGCCCCGGCCCAGGATGGCCGTGGCCTTTCCGGGCTTCAACACCCGGCTGGAGATCGAGGCCACCCGCTCGTCCGCGGGATAAAGCTTGATGCGCACCCGCAGGTCCTTGCAGCTGACCGAATCGTCGCCTCGATTGTATATTTCCGCCTGGCGCAGGGTGCCCATGCCGGTGGTGCGCACCCCGTCCAAAAGCCTCGACGCCAGATGGAACACCGTCGGGTGGCTGAGATGCCGCGAGATGAACGCCGTGTACGGGCCAAGGGAAATGCGTATGGCGCTGACCAGAAACTCCTTGGGGCCAAGCTCCTCCGGCAGGCCTGACGGGGCTGGCTGCTGGAACATGGAGAGGCCGTGCTTGCCGCGAACGATCATCTCGGAAAAGTTGTTGGGAATGGAGATGAGGCGCTGGGAAATGATGTAGCGCACGTTCTCCAGGGGAAGCTCCACCACCCCGTGGGGGCTTATGTCGTGGTGCTCGGGAAGAAGCAGCTCTTCGCGTTCAAGCGCGGCCAGGACGTCCTCGCGCCCGAGATGGTCCCCCAGGGGCACGAAGAGCCTGCCGATGTCCACTGGGGCGCGCAGGGTCAGGGCCTGCAGGTCCGTCAGCGACTCGGCCAGGTGCCTGTTGAGGGCTGTGACCACCACCGGGAGTTCGATGGACCTGTGCTTGTCCGACACCACGGGATCGCCGTCGCCCAGGTGGATGTCTATGCCGATGCGCGAATGGCCGCTGCGGCCGCTTATGTCCAGGTAATGGTCCAGGGAGCGGGCCTGGCTCTTGGACTGCTCGGCGATATCGCGAACAAGCCCTCGCAGCGCGTCCGAAACGTGGTTCAGACGCCAGGTGCCGAAGAGCTGCGGCGCGGCCAGATCCTGATTGAAATGGATGACGCTGGCCTCGACCAGCTGCCCGTCGCCGGTGACAAAAGGAGCTTGTTTCATAAAAAGCGCGGAATCCTTTGCATGGCGTTATAATTCCAAAAAAATATTTTACGTCTATTCCTCCCACCTGGCAACAGTCACTCCTGGCCGTTCGTAACGCTCTGAACATGTTGCGGGACGGGAGGAAACAACCGCCTCACGCAACGCACCTCTGCGTGCCCATATGGTCGCCCGGCTCCCGACCGGTATTTTCCGCTTCCCTTTGGCCGAAGCATGGTTATTCTTCCCGAACGTTTTCAATTGATTCCGGAGGCAGAGATGGAAGAGATACAGTGCCTGATCATCGGCGGAGGTCCGGCCGGGCTGTCCGCCGCCATATACACGTCCCGGGCCGGGATGGACACGCTGGTCATCGGGTGCGACCCCAAGGTCGCGGGCGACTACGAGATAGACAACTATTTCGGGTTCGAAACCACCATCACCGGCAAGGAGCTCATCGAAAAGGGCCGCCGCCAGGCCGCTCGCTTCGGAACGGACATCCGCTGCGAAAAGGTGCTGGGCGTGCACCACGGGGACTTGGGCGGCTTCCACATCAAAACCGACCACGGTGAGTACCACGCCTGCGCGGTGATACTGGCCACCGGGGTAAGCCGGGCCCGGCCGAAGATACCGGGCATCGGCGACTACGAAGGCAAGGGGGTGTCCTACTGCGTTTCCTGCGACGGGTATTTCTACAGGGGCAAGCCCGTCGTGGTGGCCGGAGAGGGCGTCTTCGCGGCCAACCAGGCCCTGGAGCTGACCAACTTCACCCCGGACGTGACCATCTGCACCCTGGGCAAAAAGCCGACCATCCCGGCCGAGTTCCAGGAACGCTTAAGCGCCCTGGGAGTTCGCATCGTAACCGAAAACATAACCGCCCTTTCCGGCTCGCCGGGCCTTGAATCCGTCACCTTTTCCGAAAGCGGCGAGCATACGGCACAGGGTCTTTTCATCGCCCTTGGCGAAGCCTCGTCCACCGACTTCGCCTACACCCTGGGCGTGGCGCGCAACGGCAATTTCATCGAAGTCGATACCGAGATGAAAACCAACATCGACGGCGTGTTCGCAGCCGGGGACTGCACAGGCGGATTTTTACAGATCGCCGTGGCGGTCGGCGAAGGCGCCCTGGCCGGGAAATCCGCAATCACCTGGCTCAAATCGAAATGCCCGAAGACCTGATTCATTCATTTGTTTCTTGACAACAATGCAAAGCTTGGATTATTGACTCAAATTCACACTTGAGCTGTGGGCCTATAGCTCAGTTGGCAGAGCTTCCGGCTCATAACCGGGTGGTCCCAGGTTCGACCCCTGGTAGGCCCACCACGCACCACGAAGGAAGATTCGTTGCCGATCATCGCACGGAACACTTTTTGGGATAACAATTTGAAAATCGCTCACTGGAAGGTGCTTTCCTAGGGGTCTACCCGGAAAGCGCCTTCTTTTTTTTGACAAATGAACATAAGCGACCTCTTTGGCCTGATCGAGCAGGCCGCTCCGCCACATATGGCAGCAAGCTGGGACCGTTGCGGCGTGCAGGTGGCTGCCGCCCCCACGAGTGCCGACAAGCTGGCCGTGGCTCTCGACCCCACCCCCGAGGTCTTGAAAAAGGCTCTTGGCTGGGGCGCCCAGGTGGTGCTCACCCATCATCCGCTGGGCAAAACCCCGCGCCTGCCCGACCGGCTGGACCCTCACCACGAGGTTCTGCGTCTTCTCTTGACCCACGGCGCCTGGCTCTACGCGGCCCACACCTCCCTGGACTGCGCCCCGGCGGGCCCCGCGGCCTGGCTTGCCGACGAGCTCAATCTTTCCAACCGCCGCATTGTCGATCCTCAAGGGGTTACGCCGCGCATCATGGGCATCTTCAAGGAAGTGGCCATGGACGGGTTCGACGCCCTGGAATTTCCCGACCATCTCGACGTGGACCGCCTGCACTTCGACCGGGACGCCCTGCGCCACGCTCCCCAGGCTTTTTCCTGCCCCGAGCCCCAATGGCCGGCAATGGCGAAGATCCTGCGGGACTGTCCCGACGTTTCGGGAATGGCGGGCGCGGTCCGTCTGGCCGAGCCTTCTGAACCTTTCGGCTACGGCATCATCGGCGATCTTCCCGAGCCCGCGTCCATGGAAACCTTCCTCGAGGCATTCTGGCGGGCTGTTCCGCGTTCCTTTGTCACCCTTGTGGGCAACGCCCCCGCCACTGTCCGGACAGTGGCCTATTGCACTGGGTCCGGAGCGTCCGCGGCCGAAAAGGCTTTCGCCAAAGGCGCGGACGTCTACATCACCGGCGACGTCACGCACCACGCGGCCCTGGATGTTCGCCATCTGGGCCTTACCATCGACGCCGGGCACCGCGTTCTCGAAGAGGAAATGATGCGCCGCATGGCCAAGCACTTGGCCGACTCAACCAGCGACGCGGGGCTTACCGTGCGTTTCTTCGAAAGCCCGGACCCCATGCGGGCCATCTTGCGGCCCTAGATTCGGTTGAAAAACACCCGCGTGTTTTTTGATATATTGATGTGACCTTTTCGGCCGGCACCTGCACAGGCGGACGGTTTCCGCCACCGGCAAACAGGCCAGCAGGCAACGGCGAACACACCCGGAGACGGCAATGTACCAGAAACAGATCGAACAATTGGTTATGCTCCAGCAGATCGACGGGGAGATGATCTCTCTGCGTTCCGAGCTGGATAACGCTCCCATGGAAATCCAGGGACTGGAAAAGAAATACCAGGACATGGAAGCTTCCAGGGAAATCGTGAGGGAAAAACTCACCTACCTGACCGACCAGCTCAAGCGCCTTGAGACGGACATGGAAGAAGACCATGTGCGCCTCAAGAAGTCCAAGAGCAAGATGATGATGGTGGGCAACTCCAAGGAATACCACGCCATGGTGCGTGAGATGGACACCCTGGAGAAGCTCAACCGCTCCCGCGACGAGGAGAAGGCCGCCTTTGCCGAAGAGCAGGAGCGCCAGACCGCCCTGGACCAGGAAGTCTCCGCCCAGGTCGACACTGTGCGCGTGGAGCTGGAAGCCGCCCGCGCCGGACTTGCCGACCGCATGAGCGCCGCCCAGAAGCGCCTCGATGTGCTCGCCAAGCAGCGCAAGGAAGCCTGCAAGGTGCTGCCTCCGCCGATTCTGTCGCGCTACGAGTTCATCCGCTCCCGCCTGGCCAATCCGGTCATCGTGTCCGTGGATATGGGCGTGTGCTCGGGATGCAACATTTCCATCCCGCCCCAGGCATACATCGAGCTGCAGAAGGGACAGCAGATACTCTCCTGCCCCAACTGCCAGCGCCTTATCTACTGGGTGCAGCACATTCCCGGAGCGGACAAGGCTGAAGAGCCCCAGGTCGCCGCTGCCGCCCAGGCCTAGACGGTCCGGGCCGCAGGATTTAGTTTTCGAGGGGGAGCCGGACAGGCTGTCGCCGCGGGGAAACCCGGGGAGGAAAGTCCGGACTCCGCAGGGCAGGACGCTGGGTAACGCCCAGGGGGAGCGATCCCCGGAGAAGCGCCACAGAAAGCAAACCGCCCGGAAGGCGAAAGCCTTTCGGGTAAGGGTGAAACGGTGGGGTAAGAGCCCACCAGTTGCCGTGGCGACACGGCAAGCTAGGCATGCCCCGTCCGGAGCAAGACCAAATAGGGAAGCGATCGAGGCTGGCCCGGCCGAAGCTTCCGGGTAGGTTGCTTGAGGCGGCGGGTAACCGTCGCCCTAGAGGAATGACAGCGCTTTCGCCGCAAGGCGTGAGTCACAAAATCCGGCTTATGGCCGGCTCCCCTCTCTACTTCGTGCTCAATCCTGAACGGCCGTAAGGGTGCGTGCCTCGGCCGCGCACTTGAGGTGCTCGGACAGGGCACCCATTACAATTCTAAGACTCTCTTCCGGCTTTTCCTCATAGGCGCGCACCACGGCCTCCGGCTCAGGCGGGGCTTCATACGGTGCGCTGATTCCCGTGAAGTCCTCCAATTGGCCGGCAAGCGCCCGGCTGTAGAGCCCCTTGACGTCCTTGGCCACAAGGGTGGCCAATCCGGCCGAGCAGTACACTTCGACGAAATTGCCGATCCGCTCTCTCACCTTCTCCCGGGCCTCCCTGTACGGCGAAATGGCCGCCACAAGGCACACCCTCCCGCTCATGTTGTGCATCAGGGCGAGTTCGCCAAGCCGCCTGGTCTGTTCCAGGCGATCCTCACGCGAAAAACCCAGCTTCCAGTCGTGGCTGGAGCGAATTTCGTCGCCGTCCAGCCTCACCACCGGGACGTCCCGGGAGCAAAGCGCCTGTTCCACCAGGCGGGACACCGTGGTTTTACCCGATCCCGACAGCCCGGTGAACCAAACCGTGAAGCTCACAGAATCTCTCCGAAATACTCCCTGGGGGCGGGCACCTGCCGCGCGGCGACACATCCTCCCGCTGGCGAGTCCGGGTCGTAGCCGAGAAGGGTCATGGTCTGGTGGCAAACTTCCGAGATGAGCCCGAATTCCCCGTAGGTGTTCACATGGGAAACATGCCCGGTCTTGGCGCAGAGGGAGGCAAAGGCCGCATTCCCGGGTGCGAATGGTTCAAGTCCGCAAAATTCCAGAATGCGGTTCACGCACCCCTGGGGATCGGCCAGGATCGACTCGAATCGAACTGTCAAAAGGTTGGGCAGCCGGTCGCCCTTCTCACCCATGTAAAGGAGCGAATCCCGCCACAACCGGGCCGTGGTCCGCACGTTTCCCGCACCGAACCGGTCGACGTACTCGGCCAGCCGCGGCAGTCTGGGATAGGGAACGAAACTTTCCAGATTCATTGCCATTTTTTTACCAGAGGCGCGAATCGAACGCAATTGAGAGTCGCAGCGCTGCCAGAGCTTGACCATGGAATTGGCCGTGGGCCTCGGATCGCGGACCAGATGGATGAAGTAGGCGTCCGGAAAAAGCTCCGCGAGCACCGGGGAATACGGTATGAACCCCGGGTTCTTGCAGAAGAACCGTCTTTGACCCGGAAATTGGGCCAGAGCGGTTGCAATGGTCGAACGAATCTCTTCAATGGTGGCGGCGTCCAGGTCATCCATCCGAAACTCGTCATAAAGAAGGCATGCGGGGTCCTGGCTGAACCACTCCCCCCAGAAGGCCAGCCCTTCGGACGCTCCGTGCAGCGAGTTGACCACGGAATCTCCTATGAACCGCTCCCCCCAGGCATCGAGTTTCAGAAAGTCGCTTACTGCATAGGCGCCTCTGATGGTTTTCCGAAAATGATGCATCCAGTGCGTGAAGTATCCCAGGTCCGGATGCGAACACAGAAGCGTTTGCAGCCATGTGGAACCGGTTCTTGGCAGGCCGATGACGAAGATCGGCGCGCGCACCTCGGGCATGTTTTCCGGTTGTGGAAGACACTTTTCGACCAGCTCGAAAACCTTTGCGCCAAAGGCGGTGGAGACTATGGGAAAAGCGAACTGGCTGGAAAACCCGCCGCTCAAGAGTACTTTCGAAATGAAGTTAGGGTATTGCGTCTTCACAATCCCTCCTTGGCGCACGCGTCGAACACTTTGATCGGCTTCCAGCCAAGAAGCCGGGCGGCGTGCAACACCGCCGGAGTTGCAAGGATCATCGCCTGCGAGCAGAGCCGCTGCGTGGCCCCCTGCCCGTTCAGGGCGTGGCGGGCCCCGATGGGAATCCGGATGTAGTTCGAAGGGTCGCTCGACTCGGCCATGAGTATCCGGGAGGCCAGCCTGACCCCGTCCAGGGGGCATTCCCGAGGTTCTCCGGCAAGCACCCGCCCAAAGAGGCTACCCGAGGCCTTGACCAGTTCCACGGGCACCTGGGCGGGCGCGATGCCGTGGCAGCTGGCCGCGGCCCGCAAAGCGGTGATCGTACGCCGGTAGTGTTCGAGCCAGGGAGCGAAGTGGTCCTGATGCTTGCCCGAAGGACGCTGATACGCCACCACCTTGAAACCAGGAAGCATCTCCGCGAAAGCGGGCGGAAGCATGACGCCCTTCCATCCCAGCATGCCCGTAATGCCGTATTCCCGGGCGATGTTCATGAACCTCCTGGCGCCTTGCTCCCGGATGAGATCATAGAATCCGGCTTCCATTATCTTAAGAAACGTCAGGAAGGTGTGCTGGTTCACCCGTCCCAGGGCCTCCACGTCCGTGCAATCGAGGCCCATGCGCGCAAGGATTGCCAAGAGAAACGACGTACAGTTTCCGGTTCCTTTGCCCGGTTCACCAACACGTCCGAAATGGTCCGCCATCAGGCCGAAACGAGTGGTTTTGGAAATATCGTCCACTGCGCGAGCGCACGATGAAACATCAAGCGCGGTATGACGCAGGGCGAGCCAGTGGACCATGCTCGTGCCGGATTCTTCCCTGCTCCACGTTTCGAAAGGAATAAAACGGGTGTTTCCGCCCTCCCCTGAGCCCGACGGGTGACAATCCGCGACAAATATCCGTCCCCTCTCTTCCACGGCGATTCCGCAATGCGAATAGCCTGAAAGCATGACCGAGGCGATGGCCAGGGACTCCTCCATGGCCGGGAGCCTGAGCAGGACGTCGCCGGTTCTTATGGGTTCATGCCCGGCGTCCCCGGAAGGAACATTCTCGAACAAGCCTCCGGCGATGTACGCCCTCAGATCCCTTGTGTACTTCTCGAAGACTTCATGTGCCGATTTCGCCGCCATGGTCACCCCTCGCTCAACGATTGGACGGGGTCCATCTTTGCAGCGGACATGGCCGGAGCCAGCCCGAAAACAAACGCCACAACGCTCGCCCCTAAAAGCCCCACCACCCAGACCGACGGGGAAAATGAGACCGTGAACACCTGTACGTGATTGATCCAGGCCGTGGCGGCCAGGCTCAGCACCATGCCGGAAACCGCTCCGGCAAGGCAGAGAAACGCGATCTCGGACATGAACTGCACGAGGATGTCGCGCCTGCGTGCGCCAACGGCCATGAGGATGCCTATCTCCTGCTTGCGCTGATCGATGACCACATAGGTCAAATTTGCCAGCACGATCCCACCGACCGCCAAGGTGACGGCGGAAAACGCTCCGAGGAATATGCCGATGCCGTGCTTGAGCACCTTGAGGAAGCGTATGATCTCGCTTGAGGAGACGATGCTGAAATCGTCCGGGAATTCCGGGCGAATGCCGTGGCGATGGCGCAATAGACCGCGAAGATTCTCCAGATTCTCCGCTATGGCGTTGGCGTCGTGGAAGCGGATCCGCAGGCCGTTGACGTATTTCGGGTCCTGGTTGAAGTATCTGGTCAGGGTGCTCAGAGGTATTATCACCCTGTCGTCCATGTTGGTCTGCCCGGAAGAAAAGCCCCTGACAGCCAGCCTGCCTTTCACGGTGAAGATGTGTTTGCCAATGGTCACGGTCTGCCCCACCGGCGAATCGTTGCCGAAAAGCTCACGGCTCACGGTTTCGCCCAGGAGGCAGACCTTCCGGCTGACCGCAGCGTCGGCTCCGGTGATGTCCTCGCCTTCCTCGAGATCCCAATTCCAGGATTGGCAGAATGGCGGCGAGCTCCCGACCAGCACCTGGGTTTCATACGCCTTTGCCTCCCGGCTTACGCTCACGGACCGGATGTTGCGCCCGGACGTGACCATACGCACCCCCGGCAACTGATCGACGACGGCTTCCACATCCCCCCGGGTGAGGGTGAGCTTTCTCTGGCTGAGTTGAGCGTAGATATCCCCGCCGGTGATGAACGCGGCGTCCGCGCCGAACCATTCGACGAACTCCTCGAGCCTGGCGTCCGCGCCGTCCACGACCGCCTTGGTGATCGTGACGCTTGCCACGCCCAGGGCTATGGAGATCACCGAGAAGATGCTGCGCAGGCCATGGGCCTTGAGGCTGTTCAGGGAATAGAGGCTAAGCCGGAGGACCCGCCCGGAGGCCGAGCGATACTCCGCAGGACAGCCGCCTGTTGCAGGACCAAATCCCGGCAACAAGGCAAGAAGATCCTTCACGCGTGTGAAAACGTCACTGCGATGCACGGTGGGCATGGAACCCTTCGGTGTCTGAAGAAAACCCTCCAACATGGAACCGGCTGGACGCCGGAGCTCACAAGAGCACTCCGTCACAAGGCTCTTCATCGGAAGGCTATGATGAAGAATGAACAGCTCTGCGATTATTTGCTATCCGATCCGGCCTTCCCTTGCAACCAACGCTCTTTTGCCAGCACCCGACGCTCTGGCGATGGTGACAACGCCATGAGATTGAGGCATTGAAGCGGCTCGCAACCCAACCACATACCGAACACCCATGATTGTCTGGACTATTCTCCTGGCCGCTGGAAGCGGCACCCGAATGAAAGAGGCCGGGCTCTCCACCAGGAAGCAATTTCTGGACGCCGGAGGCGAGCCGGTCTTCTGGAAATCCGCAATGGCTTTTTCGCGTACCGCGAATGTTGCGGGCATGGTGTTCGCCCTGCCTCCTGACGAACTCGAATCCATGACCGCTCTGATTGAGGACCTGGACAGCCGCTCCCCCCTGGGGCTTGAATGGATCGCCGTATCAGGGGGAGAACGCCGCCAGGACTCGCTCGAGAACGCCCTGGCCGCGCTCCCGGCGGACTGCACCCACGTTCTGGTGCACGACGCTGCCCGGTGCTTCGTCACGCCAGACGTCATCGTCAGGGTGATCGATGCCCTGCGCGCCGGGGCCAAGGCGGTCATTCCGGCCATTGCGGTAACGGACACCATAAAGGAAGTCTCCGAAGGCGTGGTCACCTCCACACCTGACAGACAGAGGCTCATGGCCGTGCAGACCCCCCAAGGCGTCGAGCTCTCCGTTCTGCGCCAAGGGTTCGAGCACGCCAGAACACACAACCTTACCGTAACCGACGACGCCTCCCTGGCCGAGGCCCTGGGCCTGCCCGTCCGGGTGGTGGCCGGTTCGGAGCAGAACGTGAAGATCACCACACCCGAGGACCTGCGGCTTTTGGGCGGCCAGTCCGTCCCTGTGGCCATTCCCCGAGTGGGCTTCGGCTACGACGTCCACCGCTACGTCACCAAGGACACCCCGGCGAGCACGCCCGGACGTCCCATGGTTCTTGGCTGCGCCCCAATACCCGGCGCGCCCGAGGTCATCGCCCATTCGGACGGGGACGTTCTCCTGCACGCCCTGACGGACGCCCTGCTCGGTTGCCTCTGCCAGGGCGACATCGGCCAGCATTTCCCGGACACGGACCAGCGTTTCGCGGGCGTGGCCAGTTCCGTTCTGGTGAGCGAGATTCTGGCAAGGTTCGGCCCGGCCGGGCTCACCCTGGTGCATGTGGATCTTACCATCGTGGCCCAGATACCCAAGATCGGCCCCCACCGCGAGCACATCCGCCGCAATGTGGCCGGGCTCCTGGGACTTCCCCAGGAAAGGGTGAACGTGAAGGCAACTACCGAGGAAAAGCTTGGATTCACTGGAGAAAAGCGTGGCATCAAGGCCTATGCGACCGCCACGGCCGTGAGTTTTTCATCCTCCCTGTCCGGTTGAGGGGCGTAAGCAGCATCTGAAAGCACTGCCGAATCCATCTCAATTTCACTCGCCTAACAAGCGAAACCAAAGCCTGCCTTGACTTTTGCCCTCCGCTCTGCAACGGGATTCTGCCCTAGCGAGACATCAAGGAACAGCCATGCAGCTCTATAATACTCTTTCACGCTCCAAAGAAACGTTCACCCCCCTCACAGAGGGCAAAGTGAACATGTACGTCTGCGGCATCACCGCCTACGACTACTGCCACATCGGCCACGCCCGCTCGGCCGTGGTGTTCGACGTTCTGGTGCGTTATCTGCGCTCCAAGGGCCTGGAGGTCCGGTTCGCCCGCAACTTCACCGACGTTGACGACAAGATCATAAAGCGCGCCCAGGAAGAGAAGTCCACGTCCGAGGCCGTGTCCGAAAAATACATTGGCGCCTTCTACGAGGACATGGACAAGCTTGGCATCCTGCGCGCCGACATGGAACCCAAGGCCACCCAGTACATCGGCGAAATGATCAAGCTGGCCCAGCACCTCATCGCAACCGGCTATGCCTACGCCACCCCCTCAGGCGACGTGTATTTCCGCGTCCGGGCCTTCAAGCCCTACGGGAAGCTCTCCGGGCGAAACCTGGAGGAGCTCCAGTCCGGAGCGCGCGTGGCCCCGGGCGAGGAAAAGGAAGACCCGCTCGATTTCGCCCTGTGGAAGGCGGCCAAGCCCGGCGAGCCCACCTGGGAGAGCCCCTGGGGGCCGGGCCGTCCAGGCTGGCATCTGGAATGCTCGGCCATGAGCGAAGACCTCCTGGGCCTGCCCCTGGACATCCACGGCGGCGGCCAGGACCTCATCTTCCCCCACCACGAAAACGAGATCGCCCAGACCGAAGCCGCTGCGGGCAAGGATTTCTCGCGCTTCTGGGTCCACAACGGCTTCGTGCAGATAAACTCCGAGAAGATGTCCAAGTCGCTTGGCAACTTCGTCACCATCCGCGACATCTTCGGCTATTGCCTGCCCGAAGTGCTGCGCTTCTTTCTGGTCACCTCGCACTACCGTTCGCCCCTGGACTACTCCACAGACGCCCTGGACGAGGCCGAAAAGGCCATCAAGCGCATCTACTCGGCCCTGGCCCAATTGGACGAGACCCTGGCCGGGACCAAGTGGTCCGCCTCGCCCGCTCCCAAGGAGCTTCTGGACGAACTCGCGGCCCTCGAATCCGGCTTCGACCAGGCCATGGAAGACGACCTGAACACCGCCGCCGCATTGGGGCACATTTTCGGAATGGTCAGGCTGGCCGGGCGGGTCATGGAAGACAAGGGGCTGCGCAAGAGCCAGGGTGGAAAGGACATGCTTGAGCGCATCCGGGCCGGTTTCAGGCGCTACTCGGAGATACTGGGCGTGTTCGCCACTCCTGCGGCCCAGTTCCTGCTCTCGCTTCGCGACAAGAAGGCCTCCCGCAAGGGGCTCGACGCGCAGAAGGTCCAGGCGCTCCTCATTGCCCGCCAGGAAGCCCGCAAGAACAAGGACTTCCCCGAGTCCGACAGAATACGCGACGAACTGGCCGCCATGGGCGTGGAGGTGAAGGACACCCCTGCCGGAGCGGTGTGGGACGTGGCCTAACCTCCCTCCCTTGACGTACTGCCTTTTTTCCTCCACATTCGTATCATGGCGGAACTTCCCATGCTTCGTTTAAACCCATCCAGTTTTTATTCCATTCCCACGATGCTCATTTCGTATGACTGCGGCATCAAGTTCGACGTCTATATCCGCAAGGGAAAAAACTTCTTTTTGTTCGCCCGCCACGGGGAGTTGACGGACACCCACAAGCACAAGCTGAAAGAACATCATGTCGAAGTCCTCTATATCCATGCCGAGGACATCCCGAGCTATGATGAATACATCGAGATGAATTTCTCGAATCTGCTGCAGGACAATCGGATTCCGCTCAAAGACCGTTCGAAAATGCTCTACGACTATTCAATCGGCCTGAGCAAATCGCTGCTGCAATGCGAAGGAAAGATGCTTCCGTCGCAAGATACGAAAGAAAAGCTTGAAGCGCTTGCCTCGAACACCTTCGAATATCTGGCGAGAAAGAAAGGGGCGGTAAAAAGCGTCGGGGGATTTCTTTCCCACAATTACCGTACCTTCAGCCATTGCGTGAATGTTTCCATCTACGTGATGCTGACCCTGGTCGGCCTGGGAGTGGACAAGCACAGCGCGAAGATGACCGGTGCCGGGGCACTTCTGCACGACATCGGCAAAGCCAGGATACCCAAGAAGATACTGAACAAGCCGGGCCACCTGACTCCTGAAGAGCGCGAGATAATAAACACGCATCCCTCCCACGGGCTGGCGATCTGCAGGGACATGGCCCTGGACGACCTCTCCAAGGAATGCATCATCCACCACCACGAAAAGCTCGACGGTTCCGGCTATCCGGCCCAGGCCCGCTGCATTCCGGAACAGGTGCGCATAGTCACCATAGCCGACATCTACGACGCCCTCACCACGGAGCGCCCCTACTCCAAGGCCTACAACGCCTTCGAAGCGTTCAAGATAATCGCCAAGGACGCCGAAACAGGGCGCCTGGACAAGGACATCTGCAGGGAGTTCGTGAAGATTCTTACCGAAGGGCAGATTATAACCGGTTAGAAGCCGGTAGTTGAAGCGGGCCTTGCCAGATCAGGGACGTTCACCAAGCACTTCGGCCATAGCCGACGCATCCCCCCGGACGAATCATCCAGCCCCGAACAGGGCCCGCTGAAAATCCTTGAGCGTCGCTGTGCCTTTGCCTTCCACCGGCGGGTGGAAGATGGGCTTGTAGCCCAGGCGCTTGGCCTGCTTGAGCCTGGCATCGTGCCCGGAAACCGGCCGGATGCGCCCGCTTAAGTCCACCTCGCCCCAGAACACCGCCCTGGGTGGCAATGGCCGGTCATAATAGGACGACAGCACAGCGGCCACCAGACCCAGGTCCAGGCCCGGGTCGGTGAGCTTCAGTCCCCCACCGGTTTTGGCGTAGATGTCCGACTGTCCAAGCTGCATCCCGAGGCGCTTTTCCAGCACAGCCAGCAGAAGGTTCAGCCGGTTCAGATCAAGCCCCAAGGCGGTACGCCGTGGCATGGCCAGGTAGGACTTGCTGGCCAGGGCCTGCACCTCCACAGCGAAGGGGCGCTTGCCTTCAAGGGCAAGGACCACTGCGCTCCCGCTGGCCGTCTCGTCGCGTTCGCCCAGAAAGTACGTGGAGGGGTCCGGTACCGGGGTCAGCCCGTCGCCCAGCATTTCAAGCACCATGAGCTCGTCCGTGGGGCCGAAGCGGTTCTTGAAGACCCGCAGGATGCGGTAGAAATGCTGCCGGTCCCCTTCCAGGTAGAGCACGGTGTCCACCATGTGCTCCAGGATCTTGGGCCCGGCGATGAGTCCTTCCTTGGTGACGTGTCCCACCAGAATGAGCGTGGCATTGCTCTTCTTGACCGCTTCCACCAGTTCGGCGGCAACCGCCCTCACCTGGCCCGGGCTCCCGGGGACCCCGTCGGCCAGGGACGAGGCCATGGTCTGAACGGAGTCCACCACCACGATGGTCGGAGATTCTGATTGTCCAAGGATATCCACGGCATCGGCCGCGCTGGTTGTGCACGATGCCAGAAGAAGTTCGGAGTCGATGCCCAGCCTGCGCGCCCTGGATGCCAGCTGGCTAAGCGATTCCTCGCCCGAGACGTACACGGCCTTGCGCCCGGCCGAGGCAACCTTGCCCGCCAGCTGGAGAAGAAGCGTGGATTTGCCGATGCCCGGTTCGCCGCCAAGCAGCACTGCCGAGCCTGGCTGGAGGCCCTGGCCCAGAACGCGGTCCAGGTCGGGAAGGCCGCTGGGGGCTGTGGGAGCATGGTCTTGGGTGAAACCGGAAAGCGAAACCGGCCCCTCTCTGGGGCCAAGTGTGGAACCAAGGCGCGGAGGCTGTTTGACGCCCGCCTGCTGCACCAGGGTGTTCCATTCGCCGCAGCCCTGGCATTGCCCGCGCCAGCGGGGGCTCACGTCGCCGCAGGCCGAGCAGGCGTAAACGAGGCGTGTCTTGGCCACGCGGCTACTTCTTCTGGCCCGGCTGTCCCTGAGGTTGCGGGGCCACCTCGAAGTAGTCCTTCAGCTTCAGCGAAAAGTTTCTCACCGTGTCCGGGATGTTCACGAAGACGACCATGAAGGGGACTTCGTCTCCGGGCTTCACCTGGCTGTTGTTCAAAAGGATTTCCTGGCGGGAGCTGAGCCGGTTCTCCAGGTCCTCCTTGTTCAGGGTCTTGAGTTCGAAATTGGTGGCCTTGGGGCCCGCGGTGAAAATCTTGGAGACCACGGGGTTTTCCTTGGCGTCCAAGAGCGTGGCCTCGATGGAGATCTGCCCGAGCATGACCGGGGACTTGTTGGAAAGCTTGCCTTCGATGACGAAAAGCTTGCCCACCTTGTCGTTGTCCACAAAATAATTGGTGTAGGACTCGAAGGGCAGCTTGTCGGTGTAGTCCGGCCCGGCTTCCTGCTTGGGAGGCGTGGGCGCGTTTTCCATGGCCGAAGTGGCCGGTTTCTTGGCGAAGGGCCAGAATTCGAAGAAGTAGGCCGCGGTGCCGCCGATGCCCGTCAGCACCACGAGGCCGAGCACGATAGCCACAATCAGGGACCGCTTGGAAAGGCCCTGGGAAGTCTTTTCCGGTTTTCCGAAATCGATGGAGGTGAAGTCGGCCGAGGAAATGCTGGCGTCGTCGAAGGGATCTTTCTTGCGGTCTTCGGCTTCTTTCTCTTTGGCCTCGGAGAGCCCCTCTTCCAGTCCGTCCACCGGCCAGGAAGGGGTCGCGCCGGAATCGCCGAAGCCCGGAAAGTCCTCCGTCTCGGGTGCATCTATGTGAAAGACATGCTTGCACACGGTGCAACGGACGTTGGCTCCATCCGGACCGATTCTGTCATCGGGCAGGTTGTACTTCGTCTGGCAACTGGGGCATTCGACTTTCATGGCATCAAGGACCTTCTTGCTGGCTCAGTTCATAGACACCGGAAAGGCAACGGTAGTCTTCTGCAAAGTCCAAGCCGTATCCCACTAGGAAGCCCTTTGCCAGTGTAAATCCTGAAAAGTCAACTGTTACTTGCGTCTGGCGTCTCTCAGCCTTGTCGATAAGGGCGCACAACTTTACCGAAGCCGCCCCTCTGGTGCGAAGCACCGTCAAAAGCATGGACATGGAGTGGCCCGTATCGACGATGTCTTCCACAACAAGGATGTGCTTTCCCTCGCACGGGGTTTCAATATCCTCGAGAAAAGACAGCTCGCCCGGGGAGTCCTTGGAACCGTAGCTGGCCAGGCGCACGAAATCCACATGGGCCGGGACCGTGACGTGGCGCACCAGATCGGCCAGAAACATGAACGCGCCCTTGAGCACGCCCACGATGAGCAGGTCCTTGTTCTCGTATTGCTTGGAAATATCCGCGCCCAGCTGTGCCACCCGGGCGGCGATCTCTTCCTTGGTGATTACGGGGAGAAGCTTGGCCGACACGGTCACATCTCCATGACCATGGCGATCTCGTCGCATTCGGGGAACTTGGGGCAGTTGATGCAGTCCGCCCAGACCTTCTGGGGCAGCTTCTCCTTGCTCACTTCCTCGAACCCCATTTTGGCGAAGAACTCGCGCTGGTAGGTGAGGGTGAACACCTTGTACACGCCAAGAGTCACCGACTCCGACAGGCAGGCTTCCACGAGTTTGCGCCCCCAGCCCTGCTTCTGCAGGTCCGGATGCACCACCAGGGAGCGGATTTCGGCCAGTTGTTCCCAACAGATGGACAAGGCGCAGCAGCCCTTCACTTCCTTGCCCTCCTTGGAGGCCAGGACGTAGAAGTCGCGCAGGTGGGAATAGAGCTGGTTGTAGGAGCGCGGCAAAAGAAGCTCACCCTTGGCGCAGGCCATGAGCAGGCCGTGGATGGTCTTCACGTCGTCTATGCGGGCCTTGCGCAGGTAGAACCCGGGCATTCCTTAAGCCCCCATGTGCTTCTTGACGAGCTTTTCAAGTTCGGGGCCGGGCATGTAGCCCTCCTGGGAATGGATCACTTCCCCCTTGGGCGAATAGACTATGGTGCGCGGAATGGCCCGGATGGAAAACGCCTGGGACACGTCCGCCCTGGCCAGATACACCGGATAGTTGAAGCCGGTCTTGGCCGCGTACATGGCGAACATGGCCGGGTCCTGGTCCACGGAAACGCCCATGATCACCAGTTTGCTCTCCGGGATGCGCTTGCGCAGGTCCATGAGTTCGGGAATCTCCTGGCGGCACGGCCCGCACCAGGAAGCCCAGAAATTGAGCACCACCACCTTGCCCCGGGCCTGGCTGATGTAGCGCAGGATGTCCTGGCTGGAGGCCTGGGGTTCGCCCTTGCCCTGGGCATGAGCCCCGGTAGCCCCGGTGGCCGCGCCAAAGGCCAGAACAAGGACGATGAAAAACGTACGCAATGTATTCATTCAGCTGCCATAAAGTTAATGAGTTGGAACATCAGGTGGTTGTATAGCGCGTGCGTGGCTATGCGTCCATGAGCCTTTTTGCCAGCCGGACCGCTTCCACCGCGTCGGCCGCGTGGCCGTGAGCGCCGATGGACTTTGCGTAGGCGTCCGTGACCACGGCTCCGCCCACCATCACTTTCTGGTCCATGCCCCGCTGGCCAAGAAGCTTCACCGTTTCCTCCATGCGGACCATGGTGGTGGTCATGAGCGCCGAAAGCCCGATGAGCTTGGCCCCGGTCTCGGAGGCGCAATCCACGATGCGTTCGGCCGACACATCCTTGCCCAGGTCGATCACGTCGAACCCGTGGTTTCGAAGCATCAGGCCCACGATGTTCTTGCCGATGTCGTGGATGTCCCCCTCCACGGTGGCCAGCACGATCTTGGCGCGCTCCTGGCCCTTGGACGCGGCATCCAGCAGCGGGCTCAAACGCTCATACCCGCCCTGCATGGCTTCGGCGGAAAGCAGAAGCTGCGGCAGGAAGTATTCCTTGCGCTCGTAGAGAACGCCCACTTCCATGATGCCCGGGATCAATTCGCCGTTCAAAATGGCCATGGGTTCCTGGCCCTTGTTCAGGGCCTCCTCCACCATAGACAGAACGGCCTCCTTGCGCCCGGCCACGACGGCCTCGCGCAGGGAGGTGACCGCCTGGGTCTTGGCCTCACGGACCTGGACGCCGCTTACTCCGCCGTATTTCCAGTCCGCGCAGGAGGCGATGTAGCTTGCGGCCTGCTTGTCCCTGGCCAGAAGGACTTCCGAGGCCAGGCCAACTTCGCGCGGCAGGGGCGTGGACGGGTTGGAGATGTGCGCGGCCATGCCGGCGCCCAAGCACATGGTCAGGAACGTGGCGTTCAAAAGCTCGCGGGCGGGCAGCCCGAAGGAAATGTTGGAGAGCCCGAGCGTGGTCGGCAGCCCCCACACCGCGGCGCAGTGGCGGATGGTCTCCAAACAGTGCAGGGCGGCCTCCGGTTTGGAGGACACGGTAAGGGCCAGGGCGTCCACCAGGATGAGGCGCTTGGGGATGCCCAGGGCTTCGGCCTGAATCAGCAGCGCCTCGATGGCCGCGATGCGTTCCGAGGCCGTGACCGGCAGCTTTTTTCCAGCCAGGGGCAAAAGGATGAACGGCGCCCCGTGCAGCTTGCACAGCGGGCCGAGCTCGTCCATGCGCCCCGGCTCGCCGCTTATGGAATTAACCAATGCGGACCCAGGAACAGCCCACAGGGCTTCGGAAATGGCCTCGGGCTTGGTGGAATCCAGGCACAGCGGCGTAAGCAGGCGGGCAGTGAGCTGCTTGACCAGGGCGGGCAGCAGCACCTCTTCCTGAACCATGGGCGCGCCCACGTTCACATCGAGCACCGAGGCTCCGGCCTGCACCTGCTCCTCGGCCAGACGGATGGCCTCGGCGAACTGGCCGGTCTGAAGCTCTTCGGTGAGCACCTTCTTGCCGGTGGGGTTTATGCGCTCGCCGATGCACACCGCCGGAAGCCCGACGCCGATACACACCGACTTCGAGCGGGAGGTGAGCACCAGCGGGCGGCCCTGGGCGGGCTCGGGCCTGGTCCAGGTGCGCCCGGCGGCCACCTTGGCCAGGGCCCCGATATGCGCCGGGGTTGTCCCGCAGCAGCCGGAGACGCATTTGGCGCCGATGTCCAGAAACGGGATCATTCCCTGGGCGAACTCGTCGGGGCCCATGGGGAATACGGTAACACCGTTCTCCAGCCTGGGCAGGCCGGCATTGGGCTTTATGAAAAAGGGCACGTCGATGCGGGGGAGGAAGTCGCGGGCAACGTCCAGCATCTGCTCGGGGCCAAGCCCGCAGTTGATGCCCAGAAGATCGACGCCCAGGTTCTGCATGGTGTCGGCGAAGGTGGCCGACGGGGTGCCGGTGAGCGATCCGCCCGGCTCGAAGGTCATGAGGATGGCCACGGGCAGGTCGCACACCTGGCGCGCGGCCAGGACAACGGCCTTGGCTTCGGCCAGGTCGAAGTGCGTCTCCGCGATGACCAGGTCCACCCCGCCCTCGGCCAGGCCCTCTATCTGCCTGGCGAAGGCGTCCACCAGTTCGCGCATGGAAAGCGTGCCCAGGGGCTCGACGAAGTGCCCGGTGGGTCCCACGCTTCCGGCAACAAAGCAATTCTCGCCGGCGGCCTGGCGGGCCACCTTGGCAATCTCGGCGTTTACCCGCCTGATGTCCGTCCCGGAGGGCAGCTTGAAGCGGGTGCCGCCGAAGGTGTTGGTGGTGACCACCCTGGCTCCGGCCCGGAGATAGTCTTCATGCACCGAACGGACCACATCCGGGTGCTCAAGTCCCCAGAGTTCGGGCGAAGCGCCCGGCGGGAGGCCCCTGGCCTGCAGCAGGGTGCCCATGGCACCGTCAAAAACGATGATGGAATTGTCCGAAAGTGCCTTGCGAAAGTCCGCCACCGTAATTCCTCCTTGGCTCGTAAGCCTTAGGGTCGTACTGAAAAACGTTGAATCCGGCAAATGAAAAGCGTAAGAAGGAATGCTTCAGGCGTTTCTCGCTAAACGGACAGTCACAATGAGCACCAGCAAAGAAGTTCCCGAGGAGGAGAGCCTCCTTTCCGCCAACGGCGATGACGCCGCGCTTCCGGAAGACGAGACAGACCAGGACGACGGTCTGGAATCTTCCGAGGATTCCGACGTTTCCGTGGGCGGCCTGGATGAAGACATACTGAATCTTCCCGTCCCCAAGGTTCCCACCGTTCCCGCCACCGGCCGGGACAACCTGCATGTCTACCTGCGCGAGATAAGCAAGTTCCCCCTGCTTAACCCTGACGAGGAATTCGAACTGGCCCGGCGTGTCCGGGACAACGGGGACCAGAAGGCGGCATTCAGGCTGGTCACGTCGCATCTTCGCCTTGTGGTGAAGATCGCCATGGATTTCCAGCGCCGCTGGGCCCAGAACGTCGCCGACCTCATCCAGGAAGGCAACGTGGGGCTCATGCGCGCGGTGAAGAAGTACGACCCGGAGAAAGGCATCAAGTTCTCCTATTACGCGGCGTACTGGGTCAAGGCCTACATCCTCAAATACATCATGGACAACTGGCGGCTGGTGCGCATCGGCACCACCCAGGCCCAGCGGACCCTGTTCTACAATCTGAACAAGGAGCGCCAGCGCCTCACCTCCCTGGGGTTCGACCCGTCGGTCACCAACATTTCCAAGAATCTCAAGGTATCCGAGACCGACGTGATGGAAATGGACCAGCGCATGGCCCGCAACGATCTGTCCTTGAACATCACCCTGGGAGACGACTCCTCGTCGACCCGCCTGGACTATCTCCCGTCGCTCACCCCGGGCATCGAGGAAATACTGGCCAAGGACGAGATCGCCAGCCTCGTGGACAAGCACCTCCAGACCATCATGCCCGATCTTTCCGACAAGGAACGGGACCTTTTGGAGCAGCGCATCCTTTCCGACTCCCCCATCACCCTTCGAGAGATCGGAACCAAGTACGGCATCACGCGCGAGCGGGTCCGCCAGATCGAAACCAGGCTTTTGGAAAAGATCCGCGACCATTTCTCAAAACGAATCGACGATTTTTCCGCGGAGTGGATCCGTAAGGAAGAGTGATACGCATCATGCAGAAATTCATATGCGCCCTGCTCGCGGCCCTGGCCCTGGCCGCCTGCGCGCCCAAGAAAACCGCCCCCGTGGACGTGACCGCCAAAGGCCTGAGCCAGAGCGCCGCCGCGGATTATTATTTCCTCCTGTACCAGGAGCTGAGCAGACAGGGCCAGGCCAGGCAGGCCACGGCCGTTCTGGAAAAACTCATCGAGCTTGCCCCCTCGCCGGAACTCTATAGAGACCTGGCCAACCTTCACTGGGGCCTGGGCGATCCGGACAAGACCCGGGAAGTGCTCGCCCAGGGTTTGGCCAAGTACCCTGACGAGAGGATTCTCCATTTCTATCTGGCCAACTCCTATCTCCTGCAGCGCCGCTTCGACGAGGCCACCAAGGTTCTCAGGGAATACCTGGCCAAGCATCCCAAGGACCAGACCACGCTCCAGGAATTGAGCGCGGTTCTCGTGGAGGCGGGCAAGTTCCAGGAGGCTCTGGATTTTCTGACTGCAGTTCCCAAGGACAGGCGCACCCCGGCCATGTCCTATTACGAGTCCAAGGCCTACGGGGGGCTTGGCAAGCGCAAGCAGGCCATGGAAAAGCTCACCCAGGCCCTCAAGGAAGACCCGAATCTTCTGGCCGCCTGGTCCGAGCTGGCCTTTTTGTACGAGCAGAACAACGATTTCCGCCACGCCGAGGAGGCCTACCGGCGCATCCTCGACTTGGGCGAAGACGGCCCCGAAGTCTGGATCAGGCTCATCCGCCTGGCCATCAAGCAGAAAAACGAGGCCAAGGCCATCCAGTTTTTGGAAAAGGCCCCCAAGGACCGGACCATGCTTTTCGAAGCCATGGGAATGTTCGCGGACGAAGGCTACCAGCAGGGAGCTGCCAAGGTTCTCGAGATCCTGGCCGAGGATCAGCCGGGAAATCCCGACGTGCTGTTCATCCAGGCCATGCTGGCCGTGGACAAGGAAAAGAACCTGGACAAGGCCTTCAACCTTCTGTCCCAGATTCCCAAGACCCACAAGCTCTACGACAAGAGCCTGACCACACGCATTCAGCTTGCCCTGGACACCGACCAGTACGACAGGGCCATGCCGCTCATCAGGGAAGGCCGGAGCCTCTTCCCGGACCGGGTCGAATTCTGGTTTTACGAGGCCGTGCTGTACGACAAGCAGGGCAACCTGCCCAAGGCCTCGGAAATCTACTGGGACGCGGCGAACAGATGGCCCGAAAACACCGAGGCCCTCTACCGCTACGGCGTGGTCCTGGAACGTTTGAAGAACCGCACCGAATCCATGCGCGTCATGGAGCGCATCCTCTCCATGGAGCCCGGCAACCCGGACGCCCTTAATTTCGTGGGCTACGCCCTGGCCGAGGACGGACGCGACCTGGACCGGGCCCTGGAGCTCATCGGCAAGGCCCTGATGGCCAATCCGGAAAGCCCCTACTACATCGATTCCTTGGCCTGGGTGTATTTCAAGCGCGGAGAGCTCAAGAAGGCCTGGACCGAAATCCAGCGGGCCGTGGCGAAACCCTCCGAAGACCCGGCCATCTGGGAGCACTACGGAGACATCGCCAAGGCCATGGGAAACCGCAAGGAAGCTGAAAGGGGATACCAGAAGGCCTTGCAGATGAATCCTCCCAACGCCCCCGAAATCACCGGCAAGCTGGAAGGGCTGAAATGATCCCGGCTTCCGGCGCCCGCCGTTCGCCAGGCTGGTTCTCATGCTCTTTGGCCTGCTTCGCAGGGACGCCAACCCCTGTGTCGCCCTCCCGGCTTGGCCTGCTGGCGGCCCTGACCGGGGTGATTCTCCTTTCCCTGGCCGGGTGCGCGCCCAAGACCGGGCCGGCCGCGCTGGATATCGGACAGGCGCAGGCGTTCTGGTCGGCCTTCGCCGAAGGCTCAGGCGAACAGCCCAAGTCCTTCACCTTGAACGCCAGCTTGAGTTTCCAGAGCTCCCAGAAATCCGCCCGCCTGCTGGTGAAGTTCTGGGGCAACCTGGACCGCCCCCTGCGCTTGGACCTCTCCACAGGCATGGGACAGACGTTCTCCCTGTGGCGGGAGGATTCCCTGGGCTGGATAGCCGTATACCCTCTGTCGAACCAGGCCTTCACCCACTCGGATACGAAGGCGGCCCTGTCCAAGCTCGGCATGCCGTTCCCCTTCGGCTTAAAGGACCTCGCGGCCCTTGCCGTCGGCCGCTACGGCCTCATCTTCCCGCCAGCCTACAAGAGCGTGAAGAAAACCGCCAAGGGCTTCGAATACACTCTGCCCGCATCGTCCTCCGTGGCGGTGGTCACCCTTGACTTCGAAGGCAAACCCATTCATCTCACCGGCCGGGGCATCGAACCCTGGTCCGTTGAAATGGGTGAATTCACCCCTGCGGAACCAGGCCGAAAGCCATTGGCTCAGAAAATCCAATTGACCACTCCGGGCGGACTGCAGGCGCTTTTTCGAGTGAAGAAACTCGACCTGGGCACCGCCCCCATGGAAGCGCAGCTTCTGGACCTGCCGCTCCCGCCCAAGGCCAAGCACATTCTCCTGGACCGGGAAGGCGAGTTCAAGGCACCGGAACTGCCGTGATGTTTCACGCTTTCTTCGTCTCAAGCATCTTCTTGTTTTCTGACCATCCAGGCGCTTGTTTCAGGGTGTAATGTGAAATCTTTAGGGGAAACGCCATGAGTACTCCCGTCATCTTCGGTTCGGACCACGCCGGCTTCAACCTGAAGGAAGTCCTCAAGAAGCATGTCTCGGGCATGGGATTTACATGCGTCGACGTGGGCACGGACTCGCTTTCCAGCTGCGACTACCCGCTGTTCGCCTTCAAGCTCTGCGATCTGGTTATCGAGAAAAATTGCCTGGGCATCCTGATTTGCGGTACCGGTCTTGGCATGTCCATGGCCGCCAACCGCCGCCAGAACATCCGGGCCGCGCTGTGTTCCAACGAGTACATGGCCAGGATGACCAGGCTGCACAACAACGCCAACGTGCTCTGCCTCGGAGAGCGCTGGATGGGCCCGGGCCTGGCCGAGTCCATTACCGAAACCTTTCTGAACACCCAGTTCGAAGGCGGCCGGCACCAGCGGCGCATCGACCTCTTCGACAACCTTTAAAAGGAAACTGCCATGTCCTCGATCATCGAGAAGGACCGCCACGCGGTCAACGTCATCAAGGGCCTCATCATGGACCAGTCCCGCAAGGCCAATTCCGGCCATCCCGGCGGGCCAATGTCTTCGGCCGACATGGCCTACATCCTTTTCAAGGAGTTTCTGAACTACTCCCCCGACGACTCCGAGTGGTTCAACCGCGACCGCTTCGTGCTCTCGGCCGGGCATGAGTCCACCCTGCTCTACGCCCTGCTGGCCTTCCGGGGGCTTCTGACCCTGGACGACCTCAAGGCCTTCCGCCAGTGGAAGTCCCGCACGCCGGGCCACCCCGAGGTGCACGTCACCCCGGGCGTGGAGGCCACCACAGGCCCCTTGGGCCAGGGATTCTCCATGGCAGTGGGCATGGCCGCCGCCGAATGCATGCTGCGCGCCCGCCTGGGAGACGACGTCTGCGACCACTTCACCTACGCCCTGGCCTCCGACGGCGACCTCCAGGAGCCCGTGGCCCTGGGCAGCGCGTCCCTGGCCGGGCTCTGGGGCCTTAGTAAGCTCATCGTGCTCTACGACGCCAACCAGATCCAGCTCTCCGGCCCCACCAAGGTCTGCGACTGCGCCAACTACAAGACCGTGTTCGAGGGTCTGTGCTGGCAGGTCATCGAGATCGACGGCCACGACCACGAGGCCATCCGCAAGGCCATCGCCCAGGCCAAGGCCGAGACCAAGCGCCCCACCCTCATCATCGGCCACACCGTCATAGCCAAGGGCACAGCCACCCGCGAGGGCGACTTCGAAACCCACGGTTCGCCCCTGCCCGCCGAGGAAATCGCGGCCACCAAGAAGAAGCTCGGCCTGCCCGAAGACAAGACCTTCAACATGCCCCAGGACGCCGTGGAGGCTTTCCGCGTGCGCGTCCCCGAGCTTCGGGCCATGGCTGCCGCCTGGAACAAGACCTTCGAAGCCAAGTTCGACAAGGACCAGGCCTTCCAGGACCTCTGGCGCATCGTGAAGCGCAACCCCGGCAACCGCACCTTCTCCTGGCCCGCCTTCGAGACCGGCAGCAAGATCGCCACCCGCTCGGCCTGGGGCAAGTGCCTGGAGGCCCTCATCGACCAGCTGCCCATCTTCGTGGGCGGCTCGGCCGACCTGGACCCCTCCAACATGACCGCCAAGTTCCGCGACAAGGTGGGCAACTTCAGCTCCTGCGAGCCCCTGGGGCGCAACCTCTCGTTCGGCGTGCGCGAGTTCCCCATGGGAGCCATCGTCAACGGCATCGCCCTGCACGGCGGGCTGGTCCCCTTCGGAGCCACCTTCCTCACCTTCTCGGACTATGAGCGCAACGCGCTTCGCATGTCCGCCCTGCAGCACCTGCCCGCGCTGCACATCTTCACCCACGACTCCTTCTGGCTGGGCGAGGACGGCCCCACCCACCAGCCCATCGAGCACGTGAGCGCGCTTCGGCTCATCCCCAACATGCTGGTGATGCGCCCGGCCGACGCCCGCGAGACCGCCCTGTGCCTGGAGACGGCGCTCAAGCAGACCAGCCGCCCCACCTGCATGATGCTCTCGCGCCAGAACCTGCCGGTCATGGACCCGGCGGTGTACCCGGCCGTTCTCGAAGGCGCGAAAAAGGGCGGCTACATCCTGCGCGACGCCCCCGGCGGCAAGCCCGACCTTATCATCCTGGTTTCCGGCTCCGAGGTGCCCATGGTTCTGGCCGCTGCCGAAGCCCTCACCGAGCGCAAGGTGCGCGTGGTGAACATGCCCTGCATGGAGCTCTTCGACGAGCAGCCCCAACTCTACAAGGACGAGGTTCTGCCGCCCGAGTGCATCTGCCGCGTGGCCGTGGAGGCCGGACGCCCCGAGCTGTGGTACAAGTACGTGGGCTGCGGCAGCCTGGTGCTGGGCATCTCCCACTTCGGCGACTCCGCCCCGGCCGAACTTCTGGCCGAGAAGTACGGCTTCACCGCCGAGAACCTCTTGAAGCTCATCCGCGAACGCATCGCCCTTGGCGACTGATCTCTGACCTTCTGAATCTCATGAGCTCCCTGTTTCGCAGTGAAACAGGGAGCTCTTTTTTTGTCCAAAGAGCTCTTGAAGGCATAGTGAATCATCTTGCTTTCCTTCTTCCCTTGCGTTCTTTTTTTTGCGGATTGCCCACACTTTTTGCTTCGCACTCTTTTTTCAAGATTCGGTTTGATTCGTTCCTGGCCAGCTACCATCAGTAGGATTTATTCTTACTATTGCCCCCTAACAGGCAGAATTTACTCAAATTAAACCTTCCAAGTTTTCTTCCATCTGACCAATAATTTTTTTTCAAAAAACTTACTTTTTTCTTGACTATCTCTGGAATGCATTTACCTTCTTACGGCAACGGCATCGGTCTTGTTGAGAGTTGGGTTAAGCATGTGCTTCGCTCCAATTTGATAAGAATGAATGCCAAATACTATTTGGAGTTTATGCACATGGCTAAGAAACTTTACGTCGGCAACCTTCCCTTTTCCGCTTCCGAAGATGATGTTCGCGACTATTTCGCCCCTTATGGCGAGGTGATCTCCGTTGCGCTGATCACCGACCGCGAAACTGGCCGCCTGCGCGGCTTCGGCTTCGTCGAGATGAACGACGAAGGTGCGATGGCTGCCGTCGAAGCCCTGGACGGCCAGAGCTTCCAGGGTCGTAACCTGAAGATCAACGAAGCTCAGGAGCGCCCCCGTCGTTCCTTCGATAACAACCGCTCCGGCGGTGGTGGCGGCGGCGGCCGTCGCCCCTGGTAGTCTTCTACCACTTCGTGTTGTCTTTAAGCCCCATCCCGAACGGGATGGGGCTTTTTTCTTTCACCTCAAAACGCCGGGGAGGGAACCAATGGCGAAAGAAGACGGGATAGAAATTCCCGGAATCGTGCAGGAAGCGCTTCCCGGAACCGTATTTGAAGTCAAGCTGGAAACCGGACAGACCGTATTGGCCTACCTGTGCGGCAAAATGCGCAAGTTCAGGATCAAGATACTGCCGGGCGATTCCGTGAAGGTGACCATGTCTCCCTACGACCTCACCAAGGGTCGCATCACCTTCAGAGCAAAATAGCCTCGAACACGTTTTCCAAAGGCCTGGACCCCGCTCCACGCCTGGCGGCACGGGCCGGTTTTCCGTAATGGGAATCCGGCCCGTGCCGTCTTTACTGGCCACGCGTTTTTCTCTACTTTCTCTCCACCACAAAACGATGGAGGCATCATGGAAGCTCCCGACCGCAATCTCGCATTGGACCTCGTCCGCGTAACGGAAGCCGCTGCCCTGTCCAGCGCCCGCTGGCTCGGCAAGGGCGACAAGAACGCCGGCGACCAGGCCGCGGTTGATGCCATGCGCCTCTCCTTCAACACGATAAACATCCGGGGCCTTATCATAATCGGCGAGGGCGAAAAGGACGAAGCCCCCATGCTCTTCAACGGAGAAGAGGTCGGATCCGGCTTCGGCCCGGCCATGGACGTGGCCGTTGACCCCGTGGAAGGCACCCGTTTGCTGGCCTACGGGCGGCCAAACGCCATCGCCGTTGTGGGCGTCGCTCCCAAGGGCTCCATGTTCGACCCGGGACCAAGCTACTACATGCAGAAGCTGGTGGTGCCCACCCAGGCCCGCGACGCCGTGGACCTGGACGCCCCCGTGGCGGACAACCTCAAAAACATCGCCAAGGCTCTGGAAAAGGACGTGGACGACCTGGTCGTCTTCGTGCTGGACAAACCCCGCCACAAGGATCTCATCACCCAGATCCGCTCGGCGGGCGCCCGCATCCAGCTGCACACCGACGGCGACGTGGCCGGCTCCCTCATGGCCCTGGACCCCAAGGACATGGTGGACGTGATGATAGGCACGGGCGGCACCCCTGAAGGCGTGCTCTCGGCCTGCGCCATCCGGGCCGTGGGCGGGCAGATGTTCGCCCGGCTAGACCCCCAGTCCGACGAGGAGCGCAGGAACCTGCAAGATGCCGGGTACGACCTGAAACGGGTGCTCACCGCCGACGAACTCGTCTCAAGCTCCGACACCTTCTTCGCGGCCACCGGCATCTCCGGCGGCACCTGGCTGGAAGGGGTCTCCTTTTCAGGCAGGGGGGCTGTGACACACTCGCTGGTGCTTCGTGGCAAAACCGGCACCATGCGGCGTATCGAGTCACACCACACCTGGGACAAGCTCATGAAGTTCAGCTCGGTGAAGTACGATTAGTGGCGCGTTTTTGTAAACCGGTAACGAGTAACACTGTGAGGATTGTTTATGCTGAATCAAGTGGTTGCTGTTCGTTATGCATAGCAAGGGCTATTGCATAACGGTTTGAGCTTTAGGCAATAGCTCTTGCTCGATCCTGATACAAATTAGGAGGAGCATAATGAGCTATAAAAAGGCGAACGATGTCTTGCCGCATTCTTTATTGAGTGCTGTTCAACAGTATATAGACGGCGAATATATTTATATCCCACGCAAAGAGAACAACAAGCTTCCGTGGGGTGCAAATACGCAGACAAGAGAGACTCTCCAGGCAAGAAACAGAGACATTCTGGCCAAACGTCTGGAGGGATGTTCCGCTGCCGAACTGGCCGAACAATACTTCTTGTCCACAAAGGCTATATACAAAATCCTCAACGCCGCTAAAATCGGCTGAGAT
The DNA here is from genome assembly GCA_016208105.1 of Desulfovibrio sp. Classification (NCBI taxonomy): domain Bacteria; kingdom Pseudomonadati; phylum Thermodesulfobacteriota; class Desulfovibrionia; order Desulfovibrionales; family Desulfovibrionaceae; genus Desulfovibrio; species Desulfovibrio sp. The sequence goes on along the minus strand of JACQYS010000023.1, from coordinate 114,806 downwards.
CCGAAAGCGCCCTGATCTGGTTCAGGGCGCTTTCTTTTTTCGCAAACAATAAGTGGGGTGCATTCACGGCCTGTACACCATAGCGTGCTTTCAAACAGTCTTGGACTTAAAGGAAATGACTATGAGCACGCCGTTTACCGACGACTATGACAGGGCTTTTCTTCTGGACACCATGATGGGGCCCAATGCCATGCGCATTATGGAAGAGATGGCGAATCATCTCCCTCTTTCTCCGGGCATGCGCATTCTCGACCTGGGCTGCGGAATGGGAATCTCTTCCATCCTGCTTGCCCAAAAATACGATGTGACGGTGTTCGCGGCCGACTTATGGATTGCCCCCACCGAAAACGCGGAACGCTTCGCACGCCTGGGTCTTGATTCGAAGATATTTCCCTTCCTGGTTGACGCCACAAAAGAGATTCCGTTTGCTCATGACTATTTTGATATGATCACAAGCGTGGATGCCTATCAGTACTTTGGCAACAACGAGGCCATGCTAGCGAAGCTCCTGCCTTTTGTGAAAAAAGGCGGCCATGTGGCCGTTGCCGTGCCTGGCTTTACGCACGATTTCCCCGAAGGGGGGCTGCCGGAGGAAGTGAAGCCCTTCTGGACGCCGGAGTGGTATTTCTATTCTCCCGGCTGGTGGCGGGCGCTCTGGGAAAAGGAACCCGGCATAGCGATTACCGGGTTGCGTGAAATGAACTCATGCAAACAGGCTTGGGATGAGTGGCTGCAGTCTCCCAACCCCCATGCTCAAAATGATATTGCAATGATGGAAGCTGGAGCCGGGAAATATTTCAACATCATCCAGATCGTGGGCCGGAAAGTTTGAGAGAGGCCCGGAGCAAGGTTGCATGCGTCTTGCGCCCATGCCGCCGCGCACAGCAAGGCGTCAACACCAGCATGCCGCGTGGCTGACCTGTTGCCACGGTGATTTCGCTTCGCGGGCCAGCCCGGCCCGCGAAGACAGGCATGAACTGAGCCGGGGATTTCAGAACGTGATGATCCGGTATCCCTTCAGGATGAACGCGGCCATGCCCGAATGCCCGTGCATGTCGTCCAGAACGGTCAGCCCTTCCTTGAGAACGGCGTCCAGGCTCCCCGTGGCATGGGCGCAGGCCTTGCACGCCCCGGCGAAGAGCCCGAGCGACTTGGTCTGTTCAAAAAGCTTGTGCATGGGGTGAGTGTCTTTCGAGAGTTCCGCCAGAACCTTGCTGGACTCGCCCTCCAAAACCACCTGAACGTCCATGCCCTTCTCACGCATGTCCATGGCGTTTAGCATCACATGCACGAAACAGGGGACTTCCCCGCGAAAAGCGAACAGGACGACCTTTTCCATGTCTGTCTCCTCAGCGTAGCGCAACCACTCGTTACGCGTAAGTTTCCAAAATTTCCGCCAGCTTGCCCAGGTCCGGCTTCGAGGTGGCCAAGGGCCTGCGCACACGCGCATCGATACGGCCTTCGAACGGCGGGCGTGAGCCCTTGTAAATCACCCCGATGGGAATCTGGTCCCCGAACTCCTGGGCCTTGCGCATGGCCGATGCCCAATCCGTGGGATCGTACTCCGGGCCAAGCTTGTAGCAGCGCTGTTTGTACCAGGCGTAGGTGTTCACCTTGTTGAACGACACGCAGGGCTGGAGGATGTCCACCAGGGCGAATCCGGGATGCCTGGCGGCCTGGACGATGAGATCGGCCAGATGGTCCGCCTCGGCCGCATAGGCCCGGGCCACGAATGGCACGTCCATGGTGACGGCCACAGCCACCGGGTTGAAGGGCATCGAAGCCACTCCGCCGGGCTGGAACTTGGTGGTCTGCCCCTGGGCCGTGGTGGGGCTGGCCTGGCCCTTGGTGAGCCCGTAGATCTGGTTGTCGTGCACCAGGTAGGTCATGGTCACGTTGCGGCGCATGGCTGCCAGGAAGTGGTTGCCCCCCTCGCCGTAGCTGCACCCGTCGCCGCTCTCGGCAAAGACCGTCAGCTCCGTGTTGGCCAGCGCCGCACCCTGGGCCGGAGGCAGGCTGCGCCCATGCAACCCGTTGAAGCAGTTGCAGCGAAGGTAATGCGGCGACTTGGCTGCCTGGCCGATGCCGGAGCAGATGAGCACCCTGTGCGGCGCCAGATCGAGCATGGACAGGGCCTTCTTGACGGCCTTGTTGATGGAGAAGTTCCCGCAGCCGGGGCACCAGGCGGTTTCGAATTCGCCGTATTGTTGGGTGGGGATCATGACGATTCCTTTTCGTTTGCCACTATTCCAGGGGGAAGCATCTCTTATTCTTAGCGATGGTTCCCAAGGATGCGTTTGAAATCAGACTACAACCGCTCAAGAATGTAGGCCGCCGTCAGGGGCAGCCCGTCATAGCGAGTGATCACTTCCTTGAACGCAAAGCCCGTTTCCTGTTTGATGAGAAGCGCAAGTTGCCCGGAATAATTGCCCTCCACCATCACCACCCGGCGGGCGGCTTCCAGGGTGGGGAGGAAATGCTCCGGACTGAGCGGATACACCTGGAGAAAGTGCATCACAGCCGCGTCCACACCTTGCTCTCTCAGGTTCCGGGCCGCTTCCAGGGCCGGGCCGTAAGTGGACCCCCAGCAGACCAGCAGGGTGTCCGGGGCGGCGCTGCCCGTCACTTCCGGAGCCAGGCAGTCCGCCAGGAGCCCTGCGGCCTTGCGCATGCGCTTGTCCACCATGCGGATGCGCACGCCAAGGTCTTCCGTGATGTGCCCGTCGGCGGTGTGTTCGTCGCTGTCGAGCACCACCAGGTGTTCCCCGAAGCCGGGAATGAGCCTTGGCGAAACGCCGCTTGGCGTGTCGGCGTAGCGTTCGTATCGATCGGGAGCGTCCGTGCCCAGTTCCGGAGATGAAACCCGGGGCAAGCGGGACAAGTCGAAGGGTGTCACGGCCCGGAAAGAATCGGCCAGGTACTGGTCGGTGAGCACGAACACCGGGCTCTGCCATTTCTCGGCCTGGTCCATGGCTCTATAGGTCACGTCGAAGCACTGTTCGGGTGTTCCCGGAGCGTACACGGCCCTGGGAAAATCGCCGTGCCCGGCATAAAGCACCATGCTCAGGTCGCCCTGCTCGGTGCGGGTGGGCAGTCCGGTGGCTGGGCCGGGCCGTTGCGCCAGAACGATCACCACGGGGGTTTCGGTCATCCCCGCAAGGCTCACCCCCTCCACCATCAGGGCGAAGCCGCCGCCCGAGGTGGGCACCACCACCCGCGCCCCGGCGTAGGAAGCCCCCAGGGCCATGTTGATGGCCGCGATTTCGTCCTCGGCCTGCTCCACCAGCATTCCCATCTGCCCCCCCTTGTCGATGAGAGTGGCAGCAACCGACGTGGACGGTGTCATGGGGTAGTAGGAGCAGAAGTTGGCCCCGGCGGCCAGGGCGCCAAGGGCGATGGCCTCGTTGCCGTTCATGAAGTAGCGTTTCTCGGTTCGCTCGGCCGGGGCGATGCAGGAGAAACCGGCATTGCGCGCGTGGGCCCAGGCCAGGGAGTCCGCAAACACCTTCAGGTTCTCGGCCACCACCTGGTCGCCCTTCTTGTGGAAGGTCTCGGTTATGAGCCCTTCCAGCCAGGCCGGCTCGATGCAGAGCAGCTGGGCCAGAACGCCAAGCGCGGCCATGTTCTCGAAAATCGGTTTCGGGCACAGCGTTTTGAAAGGGATCGAAAGGCCGGAGAGCCCGGCCAGGTCGATGGCTTCATCGGCCAGGACCATGGCCCGGGCGGTCAGTTTGTCCTTGTGCAGGGAGACTGTCTGGGCGTTTAAGGCCACCAGCAGGTCGATGGTCTCTCTGGGCCCGAACACGGCCTCGTGGCTTGCCCGGATGGCGTAGGTGTTGTGCCCGCCCCGTATGCGAGACTGGTAGTCCTGGGTGACGACTATCTCATAGCCCGCCCGGACCAGGGCCTTGGCCAGAAAGTCGCCCACGGTCACGAGCCCCTGCCCCGCCTCGCCGCCAATGACGATGTTCACGCTGCTGTCAGGCATACCGGATTCCACCTTCTTCGTGCCGAAAAACAGGAGGCCACCGGAGAACTCCGGCGGCCTCCTGCCAAATGATTAACGTGTACGGTTTGTTACGCCATAAGGTTTATGCGTTGGCAGGGGGCGTGAACACCCTGGTGGCCAGCTCCTTGTCGAGCATGTACAGGGCCGACGCATTGCCCTCCACCAGCTTCAGCTTGTTGATCACGTCCTGAACGCTGGCTTCCTCCTCGACCTGCTCGTCAATGAACCACTTGAGGTAGGAGGCCGTGGCGTGGTCCTTCTCCTTGATGGCCAGGTCCATGAGCGCGTTGATGCGCGCGGTGACGCCCTGCTCGTGCTTGAGGGTCTCCTGGAAGGCGAACAACGGCGTCTTCCAGGTGTTTTCCGGGGCTTCCAGGGTCTGGAGTTTGATGCGTCCGCCCCGTTCGAAGGTGTAGTTGTAGAACTTGGTTGCGTGGAACTTCTCCTCCTGCTCCTGGACCTTCATCCAGTTGGCGAAGCCCATGAGGCCTTTTTCCTCAAAGTAGGAAGCCATGGAAAGGTAGAGGTAGGAGGACCACAGCTCCCATTTGACCTGATCGTTCAGGGCCTGTTCCATCTTCTTGCTGAGCATAAACTATTCCGCCTTCCACAGGCCGTGAATGTTGCAGTATTCACGGGCGACGATCTTGTCGGCCTTGATGCAGAATTCGGCCTCGGGTTTCTGGCCGGGGGCCAGGTCCTGGCGATAGACCTTGCCGTCCGCCATGACCTCGATGAACTCGATGTAGTGCTTCTCTTCCATGGGGTGAGCCACGCTGCCCACCATCACCTTGAAGCCCGTGGCGGTCTTTTCGATCACGGGGACGTGCTTTTCCTTGGCGGCGTCCACGGTGTTCTCCTGGAAGTACTTCATGGGCTGGCCGCAGCAGACCAGGTCGCCTCCGCCTGTATGCAGAACCTCGACAATATTGCCGCAGATATCGCATTTATAAACGCCATTCTTCTCAGTCATATAGACTCCTTTCCAGTTGATGTCATTGCGGCTGCTCTCATGGGGAACAGTCGGGCATGTCCATGAAATAAACCACTTTCCGCCCGATTCCGCAAGGCCTTTCGGAGTCGCCTACTTCAAGGATTCGAATATGTAGCGCGCGGCCAAAAACAGGATCGTGGCCGCGAGAAAGCTCTTGATGTACTTGGCGGGCACATATTTCTGGCAGCGCGCCCCAACGTACATGCCGGCGAACCCTCCCAGGCCGAACAGGGCCCCCAGGGTCCAGTCCGGAGCGACAGCCATTTCCGGATAAAAAGGCGCAATGGCCTGATAGAAGAGCACGCCGCACACCGAGGTGAGAAACGTTCCCATGAGCGCGGCCCCGGCCACGGTGTAGACCGGCAGGCCGAAGAAGGCCACGAAGAACGGGGCGATGATGGCTCCGCCGCCAATGCCGTACACTCCGCCCACCACTCCGACGATGAGGCTCATGAGCAGCACCCCGCCCGTTGAGAAGCCGTAGGTCTCTCCCTGGAACGTGAATTCCACGCGCTTCAAGGTGTACTTGGCGCCGCTCACGGCGAGCTGCTCCACAAGAGTGCCCTGGGGTCCGCACCCCTGCGCCGCGCTGCCGCCCTGGGGTCCGCCTGTGCAGCTGGCCTGCTTGGGCGCATCCCGCATGGCGCAGCCTGGGCCCCCGCCTTGCGCGGGCTTGGCCGGAGCGGTTTTCTTGAAGAAGGTGTCCCGGACGAGGCGCAGGCCGATGTAGCCCAGCACGCAGGCCGCGAAGAACTTGAAGCTCTTGGGGTCGGGCAGATATTTCACCCGGATGATCGCCCCCAGGAACACGCCCGGAAGCGTGCCCACGGCCGTGGCCAGGGTGAGCGGCCACACCATGCGTTTTTCACGGATGTAGCGGTACACGCCGCTTGGTATGGCCACGATGTTGAACACCTGGTTGGTGGCGCTGACCGACGGTGACGTGTAGCCCAGGACGGACATCTGGAACGGAAGTAGCAGAAACGCTCCGGACACGCCGCCCATGGAGGTGCAGAAAGAGACGCAGAAAGCCACGACAGGCGGCACCCACGGCGAAACCTCTATCCCGGCGACAGGAAAATACATGGCTCACCCCTTCAGGGCTTTGGCGTCCCTTTGCTTATCAACCGCCGGCGGCTGGAACGCTTGTCCGCCAGCGGCATCAGGGCTCCCCTCGAATCGATTCCCATGCGAAGACGAACGCGAAACGTTAAGTCACGAATTTAACTTTCTTCGTGACCATTCAATACACACTTGATCCAAATCTGTCCACTTTTCCGGCATGGACTTTGCGAGAGATGATGGTTACCGGGTAAGTGGGAAAAAAACGCCCACGCCGCATGGGGTAAAGCGTTTCAGCAGATCGCCGATGAGATGAAAAAGCCTCGGAGGGTACATACATGCGCGCGACACTCTTCCTCGCCGCGCTTCTGGCGGCGGCCGCCAGCGCGGACAGCGCCAGGGCGCAAGTAATCGGTCCTGTGGACCCGGGCGCGCAGGTGGATGTTTCCAGTTCGAAAAGCGTCACGATAAACGGGGTCACGGGTGTTGGCGTGCGCACCACCACGGGCGTTTCCCAGGGATACATGGTCCCGGACGACCGGGGCGGCTACGTGTACTACGCTCCAGGCTCACCCTTGGCCCAGCCCAAGCCCGCCCGGGCCGATGCCGAGGAGATACGGCTCTACGCCAGGGAGCTGGCCTCCCAGATCACCCGTGGAATATCCGGCGACGCCCCCCTGTACGGCGTGTCCAGCATCCCCTCGGCATTCGTCAACCAGGACACGCGCGAAACCACGTCGTTCGGCAGGCTCATGGGCGAGCAGATGATCTATGAACTCAACAGCCGGGGGTTCCCGGTCAAGGAAGCCCGGGGCGCGGCCCCGGCCAAGGCCAAGGGCAAGAAAGCCCCGGCGGAGGCCCTGGCCGTTCTGGCCGGTTCCTACTACGTGGACAAGGACAACCTTTTCGTGAACGCCCGCCTGGTGGAGCCTTCGGGGCGGGTCCTGCGCACAGGCTCGGTGCTCATCCCCATGACCCCAACGCTCAGGCGCATGCTTGGCATCCCTGATTACAACGGGCTGCGCCCGACTCCGCCCACGCTCATCGGTTCCCGCAATTCGGACGATCCTCCGGGCTCGGGCGACAAGACGCCCATGCCCTATTCGCCAAGCGCCAAGAAAAAGGCTCCTGCCAAAAAATCGACTAAAACCGCGTCGAAATCGCCCTGCCCGCCAGGCTGCGAACCAATCGACACGGCCGCGAAAAGCGCGACGCAACAACCCGCCGCCAAACCGGACCAGAAATAGGAGCGGCCCATGAAGATCATGGCTGTCATCGTGTTGACCATGGCCCTGGCCGCGTGCGGGCGCGGGCCCGGCCTCACCGTGATTCCCCAGGACCCCCACAGCCTGGAACACTACGCCCAGGGGCTGCGCTGCAAGCAGGAAGGGCGCTATCTCCTGGCCAGGGAGCATTTCCAATTGGCCTTGGCCACCTCCCGCGACACCGGCATGAGCCGCCGCTGCGAAGCTGAAATCGCCTCGGTGGACAGGGCGCTTTTGCAGCTGAGGTAAGATACTTCCCGGCCCGCGCCCTCTTCAGTTCTGGCAAGGCACAATCCCTGCATCGGGTGCATGGTGGGAAATATCCGCCATGTTCCTTCGCGCGTAGTTAAGCCGCGCTGGGAGAGGAGAATGTCATGAAACGCTTCGCCTGGATCCTTCTGTTTCTTTGCAGCGCGTGCGCTCCCATGGCCAACGGCGAGATGGCTTCACTCATCCCCTCGTTCGGCAGCGGGCCGGACACGAAGGAATACTATCCTGAAATGGCCAGAACCATGGCCGACGAGCTGGACTTCCAGCTGGCCCCCCGCCTGGGCTTCGACCACACCACCACCCGGGGCCTCCAGTGGCTGGTCATCACCACTCCCGCGGACTTGAACAACATGGGCCAGGCCGCCCCGCTCTCTCGGGCTGTGGCGGAAGAACTCGGCGCTGCCATGAGCGCCAAGGGCTACTATGTTCAGGAAATCAGGAAGACCTCAGAGGTGATCTTCAACAAGACCCAGGGCGAATTCATGCTCTCGCGCAACGTGCGCGAACACGCCACCAGGAAGTTCCAGAGCACCTTGATCATTGCCGGCACCTATTCGGCCACGCCCTACGGAGTGCGCTTCAACGTTGAGGTCATGGACGCGCGCAACAACGACGTGCTGGCCAAGACCAGCAAGGTCATCCCCATGAGCCGCCCGGTGGCGTTTCTCATGGAGCAGAACACCCCCGGCCAGAGCAATGTCCGCCCGACCGTGGCCACCGTTCCAGGTGCCGCTGAACCAGGCGTTTCCTATCAGCAGCCCGGAGACTGGCGGACCGGCAGGCAGAAGGTGCCAAACTTCCTGCTGCCGTAGCGGCCACGCGACTTTCACTCTTGAATTGTAAAGGGGTCGGGCTCGTGCGAGCGCGACCCCTTTGTATTTTGGATGCCTCCGGCGGCCAAATGGCCAATGGCCCCTTGGAATCCCCTATCGCTTCGCGGTATTCACCGGGTTTCCGGTGAATGCCGCGAAGCAACTGAGGGTCCAGGGGGATCATCCCCCTGGCGGGTGCAGGGCAGCGCCCTGCCGGATCAAGGGCGGAGCCCTTGATCTCAATTAACCGGGCAGGCTGCTAAGCTGGCATGAAGAGCCAGGCCTTATCCACCACGTCTTCCTGGCGTCCGAACACGTAGACCTTGTCCCCGGCTGAAATCTCGAAGGACCCGTCCGGGTTCATGTGGTTCTCCCCGTCGCGCTCCACGGCGACCACGGTGAGAGCGTGCTCCTTGCGGATTTCCGCCTCCTCCAGGGTTTTCCCGTCCAGGGGAGCCCCAGGCTCAACACTGAAGACAGCCAGGTCCATTCCGGTGAGATGCGGCGTCATGAGTTTCTGGCCGTCCACTGGGATGTCCGGGGTGCGCAGCATGCGGTAGTTTGCCCCGCGCGCCGTAAGTATCAAGCGCTCGATGGTCTGGTTGGGCACCAGGTATTCAACCAGCACGCGGGTGAATATCTCGATGGATGTCTCGAATTCCTCGGGAACGACTTCCGTGGCCCCGAGTTCGAGCAGTATCGGTGCTTCGTTCACGAAGCGGGTGCGCACGATGATGTTCAGGTTGCGGTTGAGCGCCCGCGCGGTGGAAACCATGCGACGCGCCGCGGTCATGTCGGACACGACCACCACCAGCACCCTGGCGTGCTTGATGCCGGCATGTTCGAGCACGGCCGGGTAGCCTGCATCGCCGTATCTGATGGGTAGGCCCTCTTTGCGCTCGCGCCGCACCGTGTCGATGTTCATTTCCAGCACCAGAAACGGGATGCCCGCACGCTTGACCGCATGCACGATCTGGCGCCCGCCGGGCCCGTAGCCCACGATGATCATGTGGTCGCGCAGTTCCTCGTGCCCTTCCGGCTTCGCCTCTTTGGGCTTCTGGGTTTTGCAGACCTTGGACGCGAGCTTGGGCGCGAACTGGATGAGCCACGGCGTCACCGCCATGGTCAGCACGCTGGACGCCAGGAAGTTCTGGTAGGCGTCGCTGCCGATAAGGCCGCAGTCCAGCCCCACCTTGGCCAGCACGAAGGAGAACTCTCCCACCTGCCCCAGAGCCATGCCCCCGAGAATAGCCACCCGGAGCGGGTACCCCAGGATCAGTACGGCCCCGGCCGCGGCCAGTATCTTCACCACCATGACGGCCATGGACCAGAAAAAGACGTGCCCCGGGTTGGCCGCGATGAAGCCTACGTCCACGAGCATGCCCACGGACACGAAAAACAGGCTGGTGAAGATGTCCTTGAAGGGCATCACGCCTTCCATGGCGTTCAAGGCGTATTCGGATTCGGACAGCATGAGCCCGGCCAGGAAGGCGCCAAGCGAGAGCGACAGGCCAACGCTGGCCGTGAGCATGGCCACCGACATGCAGAACACGATGGTGGCCATGAGAAAGAGCTCCCGGCTGCGCACCTGGGCCACCATGAGAAACAGGCGCGGCACCGCGTACCTGGCCAGGACGAGCACCACCACGACCACGCCCAGCCCTTTCGCGAGCATCAGGCCAAGCGAGGACCAGATGTCCCCGCCTTGCCCACTGAGAAAGGGAGTGAGCAGCATCATGGGCACAATGGCCAGATCCTGAAAAATGAGGATGGACAGGCTCACGCGGCCCTGCGGGCTTTCAAGCTCGGCCCGGTTCTGGAGTTCCTTGAGCACGATGGCCGTGGAGGACAACGCGGCCAGAAAGCCGGCAAAGACCCCCTTGCCCAGGCTCATGGACGGGGTAAGCAACATGGCGAGACCGCCGAAGGCCACGATGGTGAGCGCCACCTGGGCGCCTCCACCCAGAAACACCGGGCGCTTCAGGCGCATGAGCTCCGAGGTGGAGAGCTCCATGCCGATGGTGAAGAGCAGAAACACCACGCCAATCTCGGCCATCATTTCCACCTGATGGACCGACTTCACCAGGCCGAACCCTCCGGGCCCGCACACCACGCCGGCGGCGAGAAATCCCACCACGGGAGGCAGTCCGAGCTTGTTGCAGGCGAATATGATGCCGACGCTCAAGGCCAATATGAGAACGATTTCAGAAAGAATCGGTATTTCCATCAGCTACTCCGCAGGGATTTCCGGTACGATAGCGAAGCGGGCCGTGGCTGTCATCTTGTTGGCTCCGCCAGTGCTCTATCCATTTGCTTGAAATTCATTCCGCCCTGCGGTGCTTGCGAGACGACAAATCGCCCGGAGGAAGCACTTCCCCCGGGCGACATAGCATTCCCGAAGAGAGCAGCAGGGTTAGCTGCCTGTTGAAAAACTCCCGCTGGCGGCGTTGCCGCTCAAAAGTCAAACCTTCGCGTATGTCAAATACGCTTCAGCCTTAACTTTTTCCCGCGCCTTGCCAGCAGTATTTTTGAACAGGCTGCGGAAATAGACTTTTGCAACGGACTGTTAGAACATCATCACTTCGCCACGGTGCAACGGTCCACCAGGTACACGATGGACTGGTAGGGCTTGTCGGTGTTTCTGGACAATCCGATTTCGCAGGTGCGGCTGTTGGAGTATCCTGCTGCGGTTTCCGGAGGCAGCTGCGGGTTCAGCTCGGCCAGGGCGGCCTCGTTCAGCTCCGGGAAATTGAAGCCCCTGTCGCCCGCGAACCCGCAGCAGTTCACGTTGCGTGGAACCACAACTTTCTTGGCGCAGGCCTCGGCAACGGCCTTGAACTTTCCGGCCAGCCCCATCTTCACCGAGCTGCACGTGGAATGGATGGCCACGGTCTCGTCCACCTTTGTGAACACAAGCTTGTCCATCAGGTGGTCGTGGATGAACTCCACCGGCTCGAAGATAACAAGATCGGGCTCCACCTTGCGGCGCATGGTGTAGAGGCAGGGGCTGGTGTCGAAGAGTATGGGTATGCGCCCGTTGTCGCTCACCCTGCGCAGTTCGCGCTCCAGCTCGCGGGCCTTCTGGTCCGCCTGCTCCATGAAGCCTTTGGACTCGAAGGTCAGGCCGCAGCACAGCTCCTGCATGTTCTGCGGATAGAGTACGTCATAGCCCGCCTTGTTAAGCACCGAGAGCATGGCCTCGTACAGGGCCCGCTGGTCCGGGTCGCCCTTGGCAGGGCCCATGGACCGGGCCACGCAGCTTGGGAAATACACCACCTGGCGGTTCTTGCCCCGAACCGTGTCCGTGAAGTCCGGCGGAGTGACTCCTCTGGGCATCCACTTGGTCCACAGGGGAATGCGCCCGCCCGAAAGCTCCCTGAAGGATTCGGCCAGCTGGCCCATGAGCCCGCTTCCGAGAACGCCATGAACAAAGTTGGCGGCCTTGAGCCCCTGGCGCACGATGTTCAGCACGCACCCGTAATTGTCCGCCACTCCCTGGGCGATCTTCTTGGCGCGCGGGCTTGACCGCTCGCCGCGCAGCTCCTTGGTGAAGCGGCCGGTGTCGATGGATACTGGGCAGACCGTGGAGCACAGCCCGTCCGCGGCGCAGGTCTGTTCGCCGAAGTAGGTGTAATGCTCCCAGAAGCGCTTCATGAGCTCGTCGTCGTGGGTGTGCTTGAGCTTGGCCATGTGCCGCTGCAGGGCGATACGCTGGCGCGGGGTGGTGGTTATGGAGCGCGAGGGGCAGACGGGTTCGCAGAATCCGCACTCGATGCACCGGTCGATTATCTCGTTCACCGCGGGCATGGGTTTTAAGTTCTCAAGGTATACCTTGGGGTTGTCGTTAATTATCACCCCGGGGTTCAGAAGGTTTTCCGGGTCGAAGGCCTTTTTCAGGCGCACCATGTAGGCATACGCCTGACGCCCCCACTCCATCTCCACGAAGGGGGCCATGTTGCGCCCGGTGCCGTGCTCGCCCTTGAGCGAACCGTCGTAGCGGCCCACCACCATGTCCGCCACCTCTTCCATGAGCGCCTGGTAGTTCCTGATCATCTGCTGTGAGCCGAAGTCCGGGCAGAACACAAAGTGCAGGTTGCCCTCCAGGGCGTGCCCGAAGATGATTCCCTCGGGAAAGCCGTGCTTGTGCATGAGCTCCTGGAGTTCCACCGTGCCGTGGGCCAGCTTGGCTATGGGGAAAACCACGTCCTCGATGACCACCGTGGTCCCGGGATTTCGCACCGCGCCAACAGCCGGGAAAAGACCCTTGCGGATGTTCCAGAGCTTGTTGAAATCATCGGGCTGGTCCATGAACACGATGGGGTGGATGGCCTTGATCCCGGCCACCAACGCTTGAATCTTCTCAATCTGCGCAAGAAGCGTCTTCTTGTCCGCGGCCCGGGTCTCCACCAGGATGGCCGCGGCCGTGTCCGGCAGCCCCTTCAGGAAGGCTGGCATGCCCGGCTTGTCCTCCACAGAGCGCAGCGAAGCCCTGTCCATGAGCTCCACGGCGGAAACAGGGCCTTTCTTCAGCTTTATCGTGGCGTTGCAGGCGTCCTTTATGGTGGCGTAGTACATCATGGCCGAGGCCTTGCTCGGGTGCTCCACCACTGTGCGGTAGGTGACTTCCGCGATGAAGGCCAGGGTGCCTTCGGACCCCACCATCAGGTGCAGCAGGATGTCGATGGGGTCGGAGAAGTCCACGAAGGAGTTGATGCCGTAGCCGGTGGTGTTCTTTATCTTGAACTTGGTCTTGATCCGCGCTGAAAGTTTGGCGTCTCCGGCAATCTCGTCGCGGATGGCCGCCAGTTCCGCCAGGAGCCCGGGGTGGCTTTTGGCAAAGGCCTCGCGCGACTGCGGATCTGCCGTGTCCAGGGTGGAGCCGTCCACGAAGATGAGCTTCATGGACTCCACGGTCTTGTAGCTGTTCTCAGCCGTGCCGCAGCACATGCCCGAGGCGTTGTTGGCCGCGATGCCGCCGATCATGGCCGCATTGATGGAAGCCGGGTCCGGCCCGATCTTCTTGCCGTGGGGAGCCAGCTGGAAATTGGCTTCGGCGCCTATGACGCCGGGCTCAAGGCTAATGTGGCTGGCGTGATCGTGGATGTGAAGCCCCTTCCAGGCTCCGGCCAGGTAGATGAGCACCGAATCCGTGAGGGCCTGGCCGGACAGGCTGGTCCCGGCGGTGCGGAAGGTGACAGGCACCTTGAGTTCGCTGGCGATGGCCAGAAGCCTGGACACCTCGTCCGCGGACGTGGCCTTGACCACAATTTTGGGGACCAGCCGGTAGAAACTGGCGTCGTCTCCATAGGCCAGGTTCGTGAACGCGCCGCAGAAGAGCCGCGCAGCCGGAATGAACGAGGCTATGCGGTCGTGGTAGGTCTGGTATACGCCGGGCAGTTTGATGCAGTCGTTTCGCTCGAGCATGACTTCTCCTTGGGGTCCATTGGTGCGGGCCAGGCAAGAGAAAGGAATCACTCAAATCTTAACGCGAAAAACCGGTTATGGGAAGCTTGGATGGCGTTCTTTGCAAAAGTCTGAAGGGTCTGCCGGCGGACCGGCAGACCCTTCAGACTACACGCCATTTGATGGATTGAGAAAGCTCAGTCGTGTTTCAAAAAGTTGCGCATGATGAACTTCTGGGCATACTCCGCCCGGCCCTCCAGCGAAAGCTGAGCCACCCGCACCAGCCTGAGCGCTCCATGCGGGCAGGTGCGCACGCATTCGGGCAGTTCTCCATGGGCGGCCCGGCCGTCGCACAGGTTGCACTTAACAGTCGGCGTATCGCCCAGCACCCTGGGAACGTGCCAGGGGCAGGCGTGGGCGCAGTCGGCGCAGCCTTCGCAGTTGTCCTCGTTCACTCGCACCACGCCGTCGGCTGTGCGCTGCATGGCGTTGTGGGTGCAGGCGGCCACGCACTTCGGGTCTTCGCAGTGGTGGCAGGACAAAAAAGCGAAGTGATGGGTACCGGGTTTGGTGGCGTGCGGGGCCACGATGTCCACCATGCGGACCCTGGCAGGGAAGTGATTGGATTTCATGCATTTGGCAACGCACGCTTCGCAATGCCCGCATTTGTCGGCATCTTGAATTACAACATAATTACTCATGACAAATCCCCCCTTTTATCGAGATACAACATGCTGGAGATCTGTCAATTACGACCAAAATGGAGTGTGATTGCATTTATTCATCACCAACTACCGACTTTTCAGGTATGATATTTGCGCACCGTGGCGAATAAATGCCTAGACATTAAAACAGCAACACGCATCACAAGACTCCATTTCTAAGCGTGCATGAGGCTACCGCAGAGCCTCCGCACACAATGTGCATTTCCTGATACCGTTCCACCTTGGCGTCGCTCCGCTTCCAGGAAGAATGCAGTTGCCAGGCAGGCGCGTTGCGGAAGATGGCGGGAAACCGGCATAGTATTTGCCCGAAAAAAAAGAGCCGGAGTATCCCCCGGCTCTTGGTAGCGTTGTTATAAACCGGCTTAGTGCCTGGTCTGGTTCTGGTACTCTTCCTTGAGAAGGCTCGCTGCCAAGGGCTGCACATTGGCCCCCCTGGCGCAGAAGAGCTTGTTTGACTCCTCGCACAGGATGGCCTGCTCCAGCACCTCGTCCATGTTCTTCACCTGGACGATCTCCAGTTCCTTAAGGATGGCCTCGGGCACTTCCTTCAGATCTTTGGCGTTCTCTTCCGGAATGAGCACCTTCTTGATCTGGCCCCGGTGGGCGGCCAGAAGCTTTTCGCGAAGCCCGCCGATGGGCAGCACCCGTCCGCGCAGGGTGATCTCGCCGGTCATGGCCAGTTCGTTGCGGACCGGCATGTTCAGAAGGGCCGAGACCATGGCCGTGCACAGGGTGATGCCCGCGCTTGGGCCGTCCTTGGGAGTGGCGCCCTCGGGCACGTGGATGTGGATGTCGATTTCCTTGTGGAAGTCGGGCTTCAAGCCGAAGCTGGCCGAGCGGGAGCGGATGTAGGAAAGCGCGGCCTTGGCCGACTCCTGCATCACGTCGCCAAGCTTGCCCGTTATCTCCACCTTTCCGGCGCCGGGCATGAGCGCGGTCTCCACCATGAGCATCTCGCCGCCAAGCTCGGTGTAGGCAAGGCCAGTGGAGACGCCCACCTGGGGTTTCTCCTCCATCTCGCCGTGGCGGAACTTGGGCACGCCAAGATACTGGGGCAGGGTCTGCTTGGTGATGGAGAACGTGGCGGCAAGATCGCCCCCCTCCACCAGCTTGCGGGCGGTCTTGCGGCACAGCGAGGCCAGCTCCCGCTCCACGTTGCGCACGCCCGCCTCGCGGGTGTAGCGCCGGATGACCTCCAGGATGGCGCCCTCGGACACGGAGATGTTCTCGTCCTTCAGGCCGTTCTCCTTGATCTTCTTGGGCAGCAGGAACTCCTTGGCGATGGAGAGCTTTTCGGTCTCCATGTAGCCGGGGATGCGGATGATCTCCATGCGGTCCTGCAGCGGCAGGGGGATGGTGTGCAGGGCGTTGGCCGTGGTGATGAAGAACACCTTGGATAGGTCGTAGTCCAGGTCCAGGTAGTGGTCGCCGAAGGCGTAGTTCTGCTCGGGATCGAGCACCTCGAGCAGGGCCGAGGACGGGTCGCCCCTGAAATCGGTCGACATTTTGTCCACTTCGTCCAGGCAGAACACGGGGTTGTTGTATTTGACCCGCTTCAAGGACTGGATGATCTTGCCGGGCAGCGCGCCCACGTAGGTGCGGCGGTGGCCGCGTATCTCGGCCTCGTCGCGCACGCCGCCAAGAGACAGGCGCACGAACTCGCGGTCCATGGACCTGGCGATGGACTTGGCCAAAGAGGTCTTGCCCACGCCCGGAGGGCCCACCAGACACAGAATGGGGCCCTTCATCTTCTCCACCAGGCTCTGCACGGCCAGGTACTCCAGGATGCGCTCCTTGGGCTTTTCCAGGCCGTAGTGATCGGCGTCCAAGATCTCCTTGGCCTTGTTCACGTCGATCTCGACGTCCTGGAGCACGTTCCAGGGCAGGTCCAGAATCCACTCAACGTAGTTGCGAACCACGGTGTATTCCGCTGAGGAAGGCGGAGTGTGCTTCATCTTCTTAAGCTCGCGCATGGCCTTTTCGCGAGCCTCTTCGGGCATGTCCTTTTCCTTCAGGCGCAGCTCGAACTCGGCCACCTCGGCCAGGGGGTCCTCGTCGCGGCCCATCTCCTTGTGGATGGCCTTGAGCTGCTCGTTCAAATAGTATTCGCGCTGGTTCTTCTCCATCTGCTGCTTGACGCGGCCCTTGATCTTCTTCTCGATGGAGGAGATTTCGATCTCCCCCTGGAGAAAGGCGAAGGACTCTTCCAGGCGCTTGACGGGGTCCAGCTGCTCGAGGATTTCCTGCTTCTTGATGTAGTCCACCTTCAGGTGGGGCATGATGGCGTCGGCCAGGCGGCCCGGGGCGGTCTGGGCGTTAATGGCCAGGATGGTCTCGGGAGCGAGCTTCTTGTTGATGCGCCCGTAGTGCTCCATGGCCTCGTGGGCCGTGCGCACCATGGCCTCGGCCTCGCTGCCCTCCCCGTCGTCCTCCTGCATGCGGACCACGCGGGCGGTGGGGAAGTCGTCCTCGAAGCCCTCCATGCCGTCCTCTTCCCACTCGGCCCGGTACAGGCCCTCGAAGAGCACCTTGATGGTGCCGTCGGGCAGGCGAAGCATCTGGAGGATCTTGCTCACGGTGCCCATGCGGAACAGGTCTTCCGCCTGGGGTTTCTCCGTTTCCGGGGTGCGCTGGGCCACCAGGAAGATCTTCTTGTCGTAGGTGGAAACGGCGTTCTCAATGGCTTTTATGGAGGCCTCGCGTCCAACGAACAGGGGAACGATGGACCTGGGGAACATGACCACCTCGCGCAGGCTCATCACCGGCAGGCGCACGCGGTCGGTCCTGCGGGGTTGGTCATCGGAGAAAAAGCTCGTCATGAAGGTCTCCTGGGATGGTATGATGTCACGCCGCTTTGCAGCGCTTATCGGCCGGGTTGTAAGATAATTGAGAGTAAGTCAGGTACGGGAAAAGTCAAATCAAGTAATAATCAACCATTCCGGGTTGTTATACCAACACAGGTTCTCGCGGCCATCGCGGATTAGTTCGTCCGCTTCCAAGCGCCCTTGCAAGCCCTCCCTGCAATCCCCCGCATCTCCCGCCATGGCCAGGTATCCTGCCTTATCGGTGGAATATTTGACAAGCACACGCGAACCATGGTTCTGTGATATAGCATCAACAATTAATTCGTATAATAAATATATACTGACAATCCAAATTCAGATCGTTCCGGAAATGGCATGCTTCAGTGAAGGATGAACCCTGGCAAGCACACCTGTAACAAGGAGGTCCGCAATGGAAGAATGTGGAGTGTTCATAGTGTACCGCTACTTGTCGGAGGCTGCCGCGAACGAAGGGAAGAGAGAGTACGAGCGGCTTGGCCTGACAGTTTCCACCATTCACGTTCAGACCGAAACCCAATGCGCCTGGGACGCCACCAAACCGCCCCTGGTCGGCTACGGGGACGCCTGGCTCGTCATCGCCAAAAAATAGGCTTCGCCGTATCTTCGGCATTGCCTATGAAGAGATGACGCATTCTGCCAATACGAACGCATAACAGTCGACGAGAAAAAGAAGCCCCCTCCCTGAAACGGAAGGGGGCTTCACCATTTCGGATTTCAACGCGGACTTACGCGGACTTCACTTCCTGCTGGTAGAAGAGCAAAGGGTCCTGCCCCTTCTCCACCACGGCCTTGTTGATCACGCATTCGGTAACGCCCGACAGCGACGGCAGCTGGTACATGATGTCCAGCATGATGTTCTCCATCACGTTGCGCAGTCCGCGCGCCCCGGTCTTTCTTTCGATGGCCTTGCGGGCAATGGCGGACAGGGCGTTGGAAGTGAAGCGCAGGCGGACCTTATCAAGCTCGAAGAGCTTCATGTACTGCTTCACCAGCGCATTCTTGGGCTCGGTGAGGATGCGGATAAGGTCTTCCTCCACCAGCTCCGTCAGGGAGGTGATGATGGGTATTCGGCCCACGAACTCAGGGATAAGGCCGAACTTCACCAAGTCAGAGGGATGGGCCTGCAGGAGGAGCTTGGAGACGTCCTCCTCGCGCTTGCCCTCCATCTTGGCGCCAAAGCCCAGGGCAGAGCCGCGCATGCGCTGCTGCACGATCTTCTCGAGCCCGATGAAGGCGCCGCCCACGATGAACAGGATGTTCGACGTGTTCAGGCGGATAAATTCCTGCTGGGGGTGCTTGCGGCCGCCCTTGGGGGGGATGTTGGCCTCGGTTCCCTCGATGATCTTCAAAAGGGCCTGCTGCACGCCCTCGCCGGACACGTCCCTGGTGATGCTCGGGCTGTCCGACTTGCGCGCGATTTTATCGATCTCGTCGATGTAGATGATGCCCTTGGACGCGGCCTCGATGTCGTAGTCGGCGTTCTGCAGCAGCTGGACGAGAATGTTCTCCACGTCCTCGCCCACATAGCCGGCCTCGGTCAACGTGGTGGCGTCCGCGATGGCGAAGGGCACCTTGAGCACGCGGGCCAGGGTCTGGGCCAGAAGCGTCTTGCCCGAGCCGGTGGGGCCGATGAGCAGGATGTTGGACTTGTCCAGCTCAACGTCGTCGCCCTTGGCGCCGCCCGCATAGAGAACGCGCTTGTAATGGTTGTGCACGGCCACGGCCAGGATCTTCTTGGCCTGGTCCTGCCCGATCACGTATTCATCGAGCAGATTCTTTATTTCTGCGGGAGCCAGGAGTTTGCCGTCCTCCACTTCCTCGTTCAGGCTTTCCTGGGCAATGATCTCGTTGCACAAGGAAACGCACTCGTCGCAGATGTAGACGTCGGGACCAGCGATGAGGCGCTGCACCTCTTCCTGGTTCTTGCCGCAAAAGGAGCAGCAGAGGTCGGTGGAAACTGGGGTCTTCTTTTTGGTCATGGCATCTTCCCTGATGTCGCGCGGGGGCAAACTTTGCCGCTGCCGGTGAATACAGAGCCTACTGGTTTTCTTCTTCCTGGGACTGCCGCGAGGTGATGACCTTGTCGATGAGGCCGTATTTCATGGCTTCGTCCGGGGTCATGAAGTAGTCGCGTTCCGTGTCGTCACGGATTTTATCAATATCCGTGCCAGTGTGTTTGGCAAGAATTTCGTTGAGCCGTTCCCTCATGCGAATAATCTCGCGGGCGTGGATGTCAATATCCGTGGTTTGTCCCTGGAACCCGCCCGAGGGCTGATGGATCATGATCCGGGCGTTGGGCAGGGCGTAGCGCATGCCCTTCTCGCCGGCCGCCATGAGCAGCGCGCCCATGCTGGCCGCCTGGCCCATGCACAGGGTGGCCACCGGGCAGGAGATGAACTGCATGGTGTCGTAGATGGCCATCCCGGCTGTTACCGAGCCGCCCGGGGAATTTATGTAGATGGAGATTTCCTTTTTCGGGTCCTCGGACTCGAGAAAAAGAAGCTGGGCGCAGATCACGTTGGCCACGTGGTCGTCTATGGGGGTGCCCAAGAGGATGATCCGGTCCTTCAGCAGGCGCGAATAGATGTCGTAGGCGCGTTCGGTGCGCCCCGTGGTCTCGATTACTATAGGTATCTGGGCGTGCACCCTGAAACTCCTTGGCTGGAATTAGTTCCTCACGGAGAATCTGAAGCCTCCGTCCACAGGGCGACTTTTACCCAACGCGCGCGGAAAGACAAGACCGCCCGCATCGGGACTCCGGGCGGCCGCCGCAGAAAAACGGCGGCCGTACCGTGGGAAACGCTGTTGCTAGGCCTTCTCTTCTTCCTTGGCCGGCACCTTGGTGACCTTGGCCTGGGAATAGATGAACTCCATGGCCTTGTCAGCCAGGATCTTATCCCGCACGGGAATGATGAGCCCCTTCTCTTCGTAGTGCTGCTTCACGGCCAAAACGTCCTGGCCGGTGCGGGAAGCCACCTGCATGAAGTAGGCGTCCATCTCCTGGGGAGTGGTCTCGATGCCTTCCTTGTCGGAAAGCTTGATCAAAAAGAGCTGGGCCTTGACGATCTCCTTGGCCTTGGGCTCGAAATCCTTGCGCAACTCTTCGTCGGTCTTGCCCAGGGCCTCGGGAGCCTTGCCCTGGCGCTCGACCTTGTTCTTGGCGTCCTCCACCAGGATGCCGATCTGCTCCTCCACCAGGGAGGGAGGCAGGGGGAAGTCCACCTTGGTCAAAAGCTCGTCGAGGAGCTTCTTCTGGGCGGCGGCCCTGTAGAGCTGCTGGCGGCTCTGCACGTAGGAGCGCGAGATGGCTTCCTTGAGCTTCTCCAGGCTCTCGAAGTTGCCGGCCTTCTGGGCCAGCTCGTCGTCGATGGGCGGAAGCTCCTTTTCCTTGATGATGTGGACGGTGATGCTTAGGTCCACGGTCTTTCCGGCCAGCTCCTGGTTGATGAAGTCGGCGGGGAAGCTGAGCGTTCCGGTATTGTCGGCCCCGGCCTTGGTGGCCTTCACCAGGGCTTCGAAATCGGGAAGGGCCTGGTTTTCTCCCAGGGAAAGCTGGAAGTTCTCGGCGCGCACGCCGGGAAGGGGCTCGCCGTTCTGGCTGCCGGTGAAGCTGACCACGACCACGTCCCCGTCCTTGGGCAGGCGGGATTCCTTGACGACCTTCAACTCCGCCAGGTTGCCGCGGATGCGCTCGATGACCTGGGAGACCTCGTCGTCCTTGGTCTGAGCTTCTTCCTCTTCGATCTCAAGGCCCTTGTATTCGGGCAGATCGAAGTTGGGGCAGTGCTCGAAGGTGATGACGTAGTCGATTGCCTTGTCCTTCTCCAGTTCCACGGGGCTGACGTCGAGCTTGGCGATGGCCAGGTACTTGAGGGTGGACATGACCTCGTTGATGTGGACGTTCATGAGGTCGTTGGCGGCCTCGCGCATAATCTGCTTGCGGAACTTGGACTCAACGATGCTGGAGGGGACCTTGCCCTTGCGGAAGCCGCGAAGATCGAGGTTCCGGCGGTACATGGCCGTGGTGACGGCCAGGGAGGCGTTGATCTCTTCGGCGGGTACTTTGACCTCGATCTTGGTTTCGACCGGGGACACTTCAGTGACGTTATACTCCATGGGACATGGCTCCTCAAAGATATGGGGATGCGGACAAAGGGGTTTTGTTTAGATTAGATCGGGCAAAAAGGAAAGCCCCACGGAGCACATCCGGTGGGTCTAGGCGTCCTGGGGCTTCACAGGCAGTTTCACCGACACGGTGGTCCCTGACCCCGGGGCGGACTGCACGCTTATCCTGCCTTCGTGCTGTTCAACCACTATGTAGTAGACCACGGAAAGCCCGAGCCCCGTGCCCTCCCCCGGCCCCTTGGTGGTGAAGAACGGCTCGAAAAGCCTTTCCCTGGTGGCCTCGTCCATGCCGGGGCCGTTGTCCTCCACCTCGACGCAGGCCATGCCGTCGTTTAATCCGGTGCGGACATTTATCGCAGGATTCGGTGTGGCGCTCGAAGACAAGGCCTGGGCCGCGTTTTTCAAGAGGTTCAGGATAACCTGCTCGATCTGGGTGGGCACGCACCAGACCGAAGGCAAATCAGGATCATCGTCGCGGGTGATGCGTATATGGCGGAAGTCGAACTTCTTTGTGAGGTCGAACTCGCTCAGAGCCAGTTCCAGGGCCTTGTCCACCATCTGGGCGAGCGGGACCTGTGCCTTGCTCAGGTCCGAGCGGCGGCTGAAGGCCAGGATGTTGGTGACTATTTTCGCGGCCCGCACACCGGACTCCTGGATCGATTGGAGCATCTGGACCAGGTCCCGGTCGGCCAGATATGCCGCCAGGACATTCATGTCCAATCCCACTTTCGACGCGGCCGCCCGGTTGGCCTCGAGGTCCGGGGTCAGCCTGCGCAGCACCGACTGCACGCCTTGCAGAATGCCGGCCAGGGGGTTGTTGATCTCGTGGGCCATTCCCGCGGCCAGGGCGCCCACGGAGAGCATCTTTTCCGTCTGCATGAGCACCTCGTCCATGCGGACCCTGGCGCTCACGTCGTCTATGCGGGCCACTGCCTCGGCGCGGCCCTGGCCCAGCGGGAAGATGGTGGCGTCGTACCATGAAGCGCCGGCCGGCCCTCTTCCCGGCATCTTGCGCAACACCCGGGGGGTGTTGTCCTTTATGGTCTCAAGCAAAGCCTCCGGGAGCTTCGGCAGCCACGGCAGAATATGGGCAAGCACTTTTCCCTGGGCGTCAGCGGCGGAGACACCGATGGCATCTGCTGCCTGGACGTTGATGAGGGTTATCTCGAGGCGATCGTTCACCCCCACCAGAAGCGACGGCATGGAGTCCACTATGGAGCGAAGGTAGCCCCAGGCGCGAGACAGCTCCCGTTGGGCCTCCATCCGCGAGGAGACGTCCCGGGCCACCACCACGGCCAGGGAGCGCCTGTCCATGCCCAGAACGTTCATGGTGAGTTCCGCCGGGAACCCCCCGCCGCCGGCCAGAGGCAGGTTGAACACAAACCCTTCCATAACCGGATTGCCAGTTGCCAAGAGATCGAGAAACACCGGGGCCTGCTCGGCGGACAGAATGTCTCCGAATCGCATTCCCTGAAGACTCGCGCGGGCGACGCCCAGCTTTCTCCAGGCGGTTTCGTTCACGTCCGTTATCCGTCCTGTTTCAGCCTCGACGACAAAGACGAGATCGCTGGCGATGTCCAAAAGCGTGCGGAAACGCTCCAGTTCCTCCATGCGCTTGCGCAGCTCAGGATAATAGCTTTTGCGCATGGAATGTTCGCCAAGCCCCATGAGCTTGTCGCGCAGGGCCTGTGGCGCTTCGCCCGGCTGAAAACTCCCCTCAGAGCGCCGCTTCATAAATGGCTTCAATGTCCGCCTGGACGGGTGGACGGGGGTTGGTGAGCAGGCACGGGTCCTTCATGGCCATTTCCGCCAGGTGCGGTATGTCCGCGCGCGTCACTCCCAACGCCCCCAGGTTGCGGGTCAAATCAACATCGGCGCGCATCTGTTTGATGGTCGCAAGCAATGACGCCAGGACATCGCTGTCGGAAACGCCCTCGACCGCGCATCCCATGGCTTGGGCCACATTGCGGTAACGCTCCGGCGCGGACGGGAAATTGAAGGCGATGACCGGACCCAAGAGGATGGCGTTGCATTCTCCGTGGGGCAGGTCGAGGTTGCCGCCCAGGCTGTGGGCCATGCCGTGCACGGCCCCGAGTATGGCGTTGGAAAAGGCCAGACCCGCGTCCAGGCTGGACAGGCACATGCGCGAGCGGGCCTCGATGTCCTGCGGGAATCTGACGGCCTGCACAAGATACCCTCGGGCAAGGCGCATGGCTTCCAGGGCGAAAAGGTCCGTAACCGCCGAGTTGGCGTTGGACACATAGGCCTCGATGGCGTGGGTCAGGGCGTCCAGGCCCGTCTCTGCCGTAAGGGAGGGGGACATGGTGGTGGTTAATTGGGGGTCGATAAGGGAGACGTCGGGAACGAGCATCTTGCTCACCAGTGCGATCTTCACCTTGCGCACCGTGTCTGAAATGATGGCGAACTGGGACACGTCCGCCGAGCTTCCGGAGGTGGTCGGCACGCACACCAGCGGAGGCAGCGGGCAGGAGATCGTGTCCACGCCCTCGTAAGAGAGAATGTGTCCGCCACAGGCGGTGACGATGCCGATGCCCTTGGCGCAGTCCAGCACGCTGCCTCCGCCCAGGGCAACCAGGGCGTCGCAGCCCTCGTCCTGGTAGATCCGCGCCCCCGCCATAATCTCATGGTCCTTGGGGTTGGGCGTTACGGAGCTGAAGACCACGCAGCCAAGCCCGGCCGTTTTGAGTCCGTCCAGAAGCGTTTTGGACCACCCGGCTTCTATGAGCCCGGCGTCCGTCACCAGCATGGGGCGCCGTGAGCCCAGGTTGACGGCGTACTGCGCCGCAAGGCTGGAAGCCCCTTCCCCGAAGACGAATTCCGGGGCCACGAATTTTCTCAGCTCGAAATTCCGGGTTTCAGCCATGGCGGGTCTCCCTGTGAAGGCCAAGAGGAGTCACGCCAAGTATTAACACACCCAGGCGAATGCGTCAAAAGAAGTCCTGACAATGTTCGGTTATATTCTGAAACGGCCTGGTGGAGAGTGCACCTTGGCGGATTCGCCTCCACGGCGGGCAAGAGCCGGTTTCAATTCAAGGGGATGGGAATCGAATGGCGCATGGGGGGGGAACCGGAGAGGTTGGAATCATTCACTTAAAGAAAGTCGTCCATCATAAGAAGGCTCGCACGGACAAAGTCCCGTAAAATCAGAAGGCCGGGCTTTCGCCCGGCCTTCAAGACCGTTATTGCCAGGTGCAAAATGTAACTGCATTTTGCTCCGAGCGGCGGCCGCCGCTGTCGCCGCCTGCGGCGGCTGGCACTTATAACCGGAGAGCACGAAAGTTAAAACTTTCTGCTCCCGGTAATATCAACCGGCCCTGTCCACGAATCGTGCGCCATGAGGAGAGACTCGAAGCGACGAACGATACCCCGTCAGGCGCTGGTTCTCCTGCCTGGCTCTCAAGAGGTCGCGTCGGATGGCCTCGTGCAAGCGGCGCGCTTCAGCCGTTATCTGCCCTTGAAGACTTTGCAGCTGCAGGAGTTTCTCCTTGAGCACGCCGATCTTCAACGGGTCGCGCATGCGCCACGCCTCGTCCATAAGGGCAAGACGCTCCTGGGCCAGTTGCTCCGCCCCCTCCACTTCGCCATCAACGAGCTGCTGCAGCTCCTGGCGGCCAGACCGCAACGCTTTGTCGAGAATTTCTATTTCGTCGCTCATACAATGCCGCCTTTGTTAGGCCGCGCGGGCAACTTCCTTGATGTCCTCGCGCAACTGGGCCACGATCTTCTTCCAGCGATCCACCGTGGGGATGAATTCGAACTCAAGAAGATCCGCAAGAAGAATCCAGTCCTCGTTCTCGATGACCTCGAGCATCTCCGAGAACAGGCTGGAAAGTTCCTCGGCGGCCTCGTTGAAATTGGGGGCGTGCTTGAGGCTGAA
Source organism: Desulfovibrio sp. (assembly GCA_016208105.1). Lineage (NCBI taxonomy): Bacteria > Pseudomonadati > Thermodesulfobacteriota > Desulfovibrionia > Desulfovibrionales > Desulfovibrionaceae > Desulfovibrio > Desulfovibrio sp. The sequence continues at coordinate 89,400 of JACQYS010000023.1, read as the reverse complement.
TTCGCCCCGGAGCACCCCGACCATGCCGAGGAAATCGCGGGTGACGTCCATGAGGTCCTGATAGACCTCCAGGGCCTCGTTGTCGTCGGCCTTGCGGAACAGCTCGGCCACGCGGCGTGCGCCGTGGTCCATGAGGGTCACCACCTTGTACAGCTCGCGGGTGATGTTCACGGCCATTTCGTGGGTCGGCACGCTCAGGATCTCAACCGACTCGATTTCCGAAGACTCCACGTCCTCGGCCTGATGTGGATAAATTTCGGAGAAAGGCTCCTTGTTCACCAGGACATCCGTTACGATGCGGCCTTCAAGGTAGTTCTCCCCCTGCACCTTCACAAGAAGCTGTTCCAGGTTCTCGAAACTCTGGATTTTAAGCCCGGTTTCCCGGCCGTCCACAACGATCATGTCTCTCCCTCCTCAAATAAGGATGTGGCGGTGGTGGAAATAAATTCCTGCAGCACCGTCAGTGCAAGGAGGATGCCAGATGTTGTTTACTGCCGCGGAGCGAGCAGGCGGGCAAGCGACGAGACGAATTCGGAGACCCTTCCGGCGAATCCGGTGAAGTGAGAGAGATCGTGACTTTCGGCCTGGGAGAGGTGCATCCACAGATGCGACAGGGCGCTCAAGGAAGGCTCGGAAGCAAACAGGGATTCCAGGCGCTGCCAGGTTCCCATGAATTTGGAGCGCATGGTCTGGTGTTGCGCATGGGACAGCACCTGGGCCTGCTTGAGGAGCACTTCGCAGAGCCCGGAGGCCTGGGAGAGAACACCGTGCAGCCTGGTTCTGAATGCAAGCGGCAGGTTCTCGGCTTCGTCGCCCGTGAAAACAAGCGGTTCGCCGTCAAGAAACCGCCGCCATGCGGCGCGCTGAATCGCGTTCCATACGGCGGGCAGGCTCTTCCCGTGGCCGGAGCGGGACGCAAGGGACAAGAACCCGCCCTGCCCGTTCACACTCTCCCAGGCCCTTGCCCCAAGTCCTGAGAGTTCGGGCCACCTGCCGCTCGTGAGGAAACCGTCCAGAAAGGCCGTTGCGGCTTCCGGAGTGACGGCTTCCCGGCAGGACCAGCCTGTCTGGCATTCGTGGGAGAACGAGCAGGGGTGGCACTCCATGTCCGGTTCCAGGCAGCAGGTCCCGGCCCGGTACGGTCCGGTGTCCCACGGCTGGGCCGTGGCCAGAAAGATCGCCAGGATGGGCACGTCAAGCCCGGCGGCCAGATGCATGGTGCCCGTGTCGTTGGTGACCAGAAGCCGCAGCATGCCGACGGCCGCTGCCAGTTCGCTAAGGCCGGTGCGCCCAACCAGGTTCACATGGGGCACGCTGGAACCGGCCGCGAAGGACATTGCCAGAGGCTCTTCCTCTTTTGAGCCCAAAAGCACCGGCAGCAGCCGGTGACGCTCCCATAAAAACTCAGCGGTTCTGGCGAAATGCCCGGTGGGCCACTGGCGTTTGGCCGCGCTTGCCCCGAGCTGCATGCCCACAAGGCCGGAGTTCGCGAGTGCGCATTGCTCCGAGACCATGCCTTGCACGGCCAGCAACGCCTGAGGGTCCGGGTCGGCCAGGCGGAAGTCTCTGGGTGCGTCTCCCAGGTGGGCGGCCTTGAAAAAGAGATCCACGAGATTGAACGGGCTTGAGCCCCTGTACCGCGATGTGGCCTCCAAAAAAGCGGCCCACGGCGTGGAGTAGGAGCCGAAACCAAAGTCGTCGAGCGCGAAGCCCAGCACGGGAACATCCCCGAGAATCTTGGCCAGGAGCCTCCCGGGGAGCGAAGGGGTCAGGTTGATGATGCACTCAGGCTTAAAGTCCGCGCGGACGCCATGGGCCCAGCCGAGACAGTCGCCCAGAGCCAGGGGCCAGCCCCGGTCGAGTTCGGCCAGGAATTTCGCACCAGCCACAGGGAACACCGAATCCAAATGCCTCACAAGCCTGGTGGCGGCCTGAAAGTTCTGGAGGCAGACCAGGCCGACCTCGCCGCCTGCCTGCTTGAGCCCCGTAAACACTGGTTGCGTCTGGAGCAGGTCCCCGAAGCGGGTCAAATTTATGACCAATGTGCGCATTGCGTCCTTTACGAATCAAGAATCAGGCCACGCGAAACATGTTGCGCAATCCGGCGGAGTGACCTAAAAATCAAATCGCTCGCTCTCGCCCGCTTCAACGCTTGACCGCATTTTGGAGGTCACAAATATGGCCCTGTTCACCAAAGAGGAAGCCCTGCGCTACCATTCGGCAGCGCGTGTCGGCAAGCTTGAAGTGGTTCCCTGCAAACCCTTCCGCAACCAGAAAGACCTCTCCATGGCCTACTCGCCGGGCGTGGCGGAGGCGTGCCGCGCAATCCATGCCGACCCGTCGAAGATTTACGACTACACCAACCGCGGCAACAACGTCGCCGTCGTGTCCAACGGCACCGCCGTTCTGGGCCTTGGCAACATCGGCCCCAAGGCCGGCAAGCCCGTCATGGAAGGCAAGGGTTTTCTCTTCAAGATCTTTGCCGACATCGACGTCTACGACCTGAACATCAACGCGGCCAAACCCGAGCAGGTCATCGAGTTCTGCAAGATGCTCGAACCCTCCGTGGGCGGCATCAACCTGGAAGACATAAAGGCTCCCGAGTGTTTCGAAATCGAGCAGACCTTGATCGAAATGCTTGAGATCCCCGTTTTCCACGACGACCAGCACGGCACCGCCATCGTGTCCGCAGCCGGGCTTCTGAACGCCTGCGAGATCACCGGCAAGAAGATCGAGGATCTGCGCGTGGTCGTTTCCGGCGCCGGCGCGGCCGCCATCGCCTGCTCCAAGCTGTACGTGGCCATGGGCATCGCCCGCGAGAACATCGCCATGTTCGACACCAAGGGCCACATCAACAAGAGCCGCACCGGCCTGCACGCCACCAAAGCCTTCTTCGGCGACGCGCAGAAGAAGGAATACGCAAGCCTTGGCGAAGCCATGAAGGGCGCAGACGTGTTCCTGGGCCTTTCCGTCAAGGACGCGGTCAACCAGGACATGGTCAAGGGCATGGGCAAGTCTCCGGTGATCTTCGCCATGGCCAACCCCGACCCCGAAATCCCCTATCCCGACGCCAAGGCCGCCCGCCCCGACGCCATCATGGGCACCGGCCGTTCGGACTTCCCGAACCAGGTCAACAACGTCTCCGGCTTCCCCTTCATTTTCCGCGGAGCCCTGGACGCCGGTTCCAGGATGATCAACGAAGAGATGAAGATGGCCGCTGCCAAAGCCATTGCCGAGTTGGCCAAGGAGCCCGTTCCTTCCGAAATCTGCGATATGTACGGCGTGAAGGAACTCAAGCTCGGCCTGGACTACGTCATGCCCAAGGCCCTGGACTTCCGCATGCTCGAGTGGGAAGCCCCCGCCGTGGCCAAGGCCGCCATGGATACCGGCGTGGCCACCAAGAAGCTCGACCTCGAACAGTACAGGAAGGACCTGCGCAAGCGCATGGACGATGCCCACAAGCGCATGAACCAGTTCCTCACCACCTACGACCTGAGCATGATCGTCTAAAACACCGCTTTTGACCTCTACAAGGCGCGCCCTCGGGCGCGCCTTTTTTTTGCTGCTCCTTCACCATGAAACCTTAGGCGGAAGGTTCGCCGCGCCCGGGTTTCGCAGGCAATCGCCGTAAAAATTGTCCTTGCCAAACGCACTTGATTTTCCCGGGCGATCATGGTGTAAGAGAAACTGAAAGACCCGTCGGGATCGGATATCCTATTTGGAATGGCTGCATGATAAAGATGAATGCATAGACTACTTGTAACAGTAAAACAAAAATTCCTGCATCTCGCATTTATTTTAATGTCTGCTGGTCACACAACTGCGTGGCACCGTGTTGCCAAGTCAAGGCGTCGAGGTTGTTTCGGAAGTCCAGTGGCCACTCAAACAGTATGCCACTGCGGCTGACCAAGGAGGCGGAGAACATTATGCCAGTCATTAATGCCACTCCTACACCCAGAAATGCTCAATCCATTATAATTGACTATATAAACAAAGACTTTGGGCACATTATCGTTGCAAGCGACGACAGGATATTTATTAATGTGTTTCGAAGAACAATAATAACGGAACTTGGGCTACCATCAAATGGCATGACGGTACTCACATGCCAAGAACATATACTCAAATGTGTAAAGGAGATGAGCGTCAGGAAAAAATCGCTCATATTCTTTGCGCAAACAATGATCAACAACGCAAGAATAGATGAAATAATCAAACAAGTCGCGTGGAAAATTCGGAACTGCAAGGTGGTGATCGTCACCACAGAGGCAGAGGTGCATCAACTTGCGCTCTTAAGAGAGCAGCATATCGCCGACAACTGGATATCAAAGCCCGTTGTGATCAACCAGCTTCTCAACAAAGTCGCATCGATAATAAAACCACACGGCAATCTGGAAAAGCTGATCGCGGGGGCGGAAGAATACCTAAAACAAGGCTCCTACAGGCATGTTCTTGTTATATGCAAAAAAATATTTGAGACGTTTCCGGACAGCGCCGTCGCCTACATGCTCATGGGAGACGCATACAAAGGGCTGGAGCAAGAAGAGGAGATGGTTGAGGCCTACGAACACGCGAGTTACGTGGACGAACTCTTCTTCGAGCCCATATCAAAGCTTGTTACGTACTTTCATGAACGGGGGGAGAAAGACAAGGTTGTGCACTACCTTGAAAAGTTGGACGCTCTTTCTCCACTCAATATGGAGCGCAAGATGGAGATCGCGCGGCTCCACCTTCAGCTCGGCCACTCCGACGATGCGCACGGGACATTCGACTCCGTAATGAAGATGACTACAAAGAAGGTTTCCGACACAATAAGTGAAACCGCTATAAAAATTGGCGCAATCTGTGCGGAAAACAACGATCCTGAAGCAGAGGTATACTTTAGAAAAGCGATCGACATCCATGGCTCGAATCTTGACAAGTCACATATCCACCTCTTCAACAATCTCGGGATATTTCTGAGGAAGAAAGGCAAGTGGAAAGACGCAGTACATGAATATCAAAGAGCGCTTGAAATAGATAAAGAGAACGACATAGTCTATTATAATCTTGCCCTAGCATACAACGACGGCGAGGATTTCGACAACGCCAGCACCTGTATGCGACGCGCCCTGCGAATCAACCCCTCTCTTCACAAAAACGATCCTACCGTATCGTACAATGCTGGAATGATATTTTCAAAGAACAAGGAGTACAACGACGCCGTCAAGTTTGTGGACAACGCGCTTCTGCTGGTTCCAGACTATGAACCAGCAAGGAAGCTCTCAATGGAATTGCACAAGATTACCGCTGGGGCGAAAGCAAATCCTGCGACCGTGTAGAGAACATGTTATAGTTTACTACACTCATACTCCGCTGTTGTTGTTTAAAATTTGAAGCGGGAGAAAACACAATGAACGACAACAGAAAGCTCCTCTCTAAACTCTCTGTGGGAACACCATTATATCTTGAGATCGACGGGCTCGAAGAACGTCTCAATTCCTTCCTGATCGGCATCTGCCCGAAACGGTTCATACTCGTCAGCGTTCCGAAGCAAGCCGAAACGGAGCCGAACAGAATCTATCCCCTGCTCTATTCCGGAAACAACATGACCTGCTACACCTTGTGCCCGGGCATGGCCGTGGCCTTCAACAGCCACATCATCCGTTTCGTCATGTCTCCATATCCCATGCTCTTCCTTGGCTATCCGGCAAATCTGGAATTGGTCAACGTTCGCAAGCACACCCGGATCAACTGTCTGTTCGAAGCTGTCCTGCACGCTGGCCAGGAGCAAGTGCACGGAATGATCACGGACTTGAGCAACGGCGGATGCAGTTTCGTCTTTCCTTCGGACTCAGGCGCTCCGCAGCTTGGAGTCGACACGCCGGTTGTCCTAGAAAGCCGCCAGTTGGCCGCTCAGGACGACAACACGTTCAAGGCGTCAGTCAGATCACTGAGAAACACACCGGACAACAAGTGCATAGGCCTTGAGTTCGGCTCCATGACCAGCAGCATGTCGGAGAACCTCCATCGGTTCATTTCCGAAGCCGTGCGGCTCGGCCAGGCTTAAGGCGGCTCATGCATCCCGGGTGCGGCACGAACTAGCGGTTCCAATACCCGCCACGGAAACATGAACCACACCGGGGAGCGGATGCCCCCACCATTCCTATTTTCCGCTGTTTGGGGTACGAGGAGCCATGAAGCACTCGTCGCCTTTCTCCCGCCAGGTTTTCCTTCTCTTCCTTGTCGCCCTGCTGCCCTTCTGTGAAGGACACGCCGCCACACCCGACCGCATTCTCTCTTCCATGACCCTGGAGGAGAAAGTCGGGCAGATGATGCTGGTGGCGTTCAAGGGGCCCGTAGTTTCGCCGGAACTGGCCGAGATGATCTCAAAGCGCGCCATCGGCGGCATCATCCTCTACTCGGCCTGGGGCAACGTGGAGAACCTGGGGCAGGTGGCCGCCCTGAACGCCGGGGCCCAGGCTCTGGCAGCCAAGAACCCCAACCCCATCGGCCTTTTTGTGGGCGTCGACCAGGAGGGCGGCCCGGTCAATCGCTTGCGCGACGGGGTGACGGTGTTCCCCAGCCAGATGGCCATAGCCGCCACCGGCAACAGGGAACACGCCCGGGGCATGGCCCGGGTATTGGCCAGAGAGCTGGCGGTGCTGGGCATCAACATGAATTATTCGCCTGTAGCGGACGTCAACTCCAATCCGCAAAACCCCGTCATCGGCATTCGCTCCTTCGGGTCGGACTCCAACGCCGTTTCCCGGCTTACCGCCGCCATGGTGGAGGAATACGTCAAGGCGAAAATGCTCTGCACGCCCAAGCATTTCCCCGGGCATGGCGACACCGATGTCGACTCCCACCTTGGCTTGCCGGTCTCCAACCACAACAAGACGACCCTCGAGCGCGTGGATTTCCCCCCCTTCACCGCCGCCTTCAAGGCGGGCGCCCCGGCGGTCATGACCGCCCACGTGGAGGTGCCCGCGCTCGAGCCCGCGAAAGAGCTTCCGGCAACGCTGTCGACGCGCGTTCTGGAAGGAGTATTGCGCAAGGACATGCGCTTTGGCGGGCTCATCATAACCGATTCGCTCGGCATGGGCGCCCTTTCCAAAGGTGTCGGCACTATCCGGGCTGCCGTGCTGGCAGCCAAGGCCGGGGCGGACATACTGCTCTTCGGCGCCGATATCGGCCATGACCCCAAGGACCAGATCCTGGCCTTCGACGCCCTTGTCTCGGCCGTGAAATCCGGCGAGATTCCCATGGCCGCCATAGACCGCGCGCTAGGGCGCATCCTGGCCGCCAAGCAACAATACGGCCTTCTGGACGCGGCGGCCATCCGGGACCGGTCCCAGGAGATCGCCTTCGAAGTGGGCTCCGCCGAAAACCGTCAAGCGGCCCTGGCCGCCGCCCAGGACAGCATGACCCTGCGCCATGACCGTCTCAAGCTCCTGCCCTTCAAGCAAAAGGACAAGATTCTGGTGGTCTGGCCTGAACGCGCCTCTTTCGACCCTGTGGACGCCTTGACGCTGCCTTCGGAGACTCTTCTGATCCGCACGGCCAAGGAACCTTCGCCGCAGGATTTCAACCGCGCCGTGGAAGCAGCAGGGCAGGCGGACAAGGTGGTGGCCATCACCTACGACGCCATCCGCAACCCCGCCCAGCAAAGCCTGGTGCGCGCCCTGCTGGCCGTGAAGCCCCAGGGGCTCGTTCATGTGGCCATGGGTGCCCCGTACGACCTGTCGCTCTTTCCCGACGCCCCGGCCAGCATCGCCACCTACGGGGACGTGCCGGCTTCCGTACAGGCCCTGTCCTCGGCCATGATGGGCACAATAGCGTTCAGGGGGCGCCTGCCGGTCCGCCTGCCATGATCATAAGCGCCACCAGGCGCGCCGACCTGCCCGCCCACTACGCGCAGTGGTTTTTAAACCGCATTGATGCTGGCTGGTGCGCGGTGCCCAATCCGTTCAACTCCCGCCAGGTGGCCCGGATAAGCCTTACGCCCGAGAACGTCTCCGCCCTGGTGTTCTGGACCCGCGACCCGAGGCCCTTGATGCGGCATCTGCCGGCTTTGGATTCGCGTGGCTACCGGTACGTTTTTCAGTTCACCCTGGTCGAATACCCTGTGAACATGCACCCGGGCATGCCTCCCCTGCCCCTGCGCCTGGACGTCTTCAAGAATCTCGCGGGCACCCTGGGACCGGAGCGCGTTCTGTGGAGATACGACCCTGTCGTTCTTACAAGCGCTACGGACACGGATTTCCACATCCGGTCTTTCGAACATCTTTCCAGGGAGCTTGCCGGCTTTACCCGGCGGGTGACAGTGAGTGTGATGGAGCCGTACAAGAAGATCCGCAAACGCATGGAACTGGCCAAGGCGCACCTTCTGGTGCCGGACGAGAAGAGCCTTGCGTCCATGTTCACGTCCATGGCCGCCATGGCCAGAGAGGCGGGAATGGAACCGGTCAGCTGCGCTGACGAAGCAGCGCTTCAAGGTTTTGGATTCACTCCGGGGGCGTGCGTGGACGCAGGGTTCTTGAGCGGGCTTTTTGGCCTGGACATTCCGGATGCCAAGGACCCTTCACAACGGGACGCCTGCCGCTGCGCCCCAAGCCGGGACATCGGCATGTACGACGCCTGCCCGGCCGGATGCGTCTACTGCTATGCGACTCAGAATTTCGAAAGGTCGCGCCAGGCGAACGCCCGGCACGACCCTCTCTCGCCTTCACTCATTGGAAACCACATGCCAGGGGACGCCCAGCACACCCTGCCCATGTAACATAATGCCCGGCGCTATTTCAGCGCCCTTACGGCCCCCCCGCCTGACTTCATTGAGTCGATAAGGTTCTTCAATACGTTCGACTGATCGGCGAGCTCGTCCACAGCCTGGGCAGATTGGCGCATGGCATCGGCGGTCTCGGAGGATATCCTGTTTATGTCTTCGATGCTGCGGTTTATCTCCTCGCTGGCGGCGGACTGCTCCTCGGACGCGGTGGCAATGGACCGCACCTGGTCGGAAGCTGATTCCACGAGAGACACGATCTCCTTGAGCGCCTGTCCGGATTGCCCGGCCAGTTCGGTGGCCTCCTGAATGGTCACTGCGGATCTGTCCACATTGTCGATGTTCTTTTTCGTGCTCTCCTGAATGCCCTGTATCGAATCGCCGACGTCCTTGGTGGCGTTCATGGTTTTCTCGGCGAGCTTTCGCACCTCGTCGGCGACCACGGCGAACCCGCGACCGGCCTCGCCCGCGCGGGCCGCTTCGATGGCGGCGTTCAAGGCCAGCATGTTGGTCTGGTCGGCAATGTCGGTGATCATGTTCATGATCTGGTTGATGCCCTCGGCATGCTTGCCGAGCGCCCCCATGTCCGTTTTCAGCTCATCGGCATGGGCCTTGACCATGTTGATACCCTGGACCACCTTGCCGACTATCGCCGCTCCCTCCTCCGCCTTGAGCTTGGCCCGTCCGGACGTTTCCGAGGCTTGGGCCGCGTTCTTCGCCACCTCAAGCACAGTGGCCGTCATCTCCTCCATGGCGGTTGCGGTTTCGTCCACTCGCCTGGACTGGTCCTGGGAGCCTTGGCTGGATACTTCAATCTGGGAGGCAAGCTCGCTGGACGCGCTGGTGACTATCTCAACCACGCCCTCAAGCTGCTGGGCGGCATGCAGCATGCCTTCTTCGCGCGCCAGTTCCGCACGCCCTCGCGCCTCTTCTGCTTCCCGCGATGATTCCAAGGCTTTCGCGGTTTCCTGGTCGGCCAATTTGAGGGCCTTGTCCGCCTCTTCGATCTTCAGCTTAAGATGATCCACCATCTGGACGTTGCTTTGCTCAAGAACCTTCAATTCACCCCGGAAAGTCCCTTGGATGCGCGCGTTCAAGTCTCCGCCGGCGATTGCCGATGCGTAACGGACAAGGTTGTTGATGGGTGTGGAGATGCTTCTCGCCAATAAATACGTGACGATGAACGCGAGCAGGCCAACAATTCCGGAGAGCAACGTGACGAACCACTTCAGGGTGCCGAGTTCCCGCTCAACATCATCAATGTATATCCCGGTCCCTATAACCCAGCCCCAGGGCTCGTACAGGCGGACCAGCGATTCTTTGGGATAGGACTTCGTGGAAAGTTTCCCCTGAATGAGCTTGGGCCATTCGTAGGATACAAAGCCTTCCTTCGATTTCTTCACGACCTCAACCATGGCCTGGAAAAGATTCTTGCCTTTGACCGCTTCGCCTTTCCCATTGGAACCGAACGTCATCTTCGTGGCCGTATTGAACTTGTCAGAGTCGAGAACTTTCCCGTCCAGTCCGGGATTCGTGGCATGCATTATCATCTTCGGGTACGGCAGCGCGGCATCCTGGATCCAAAAATAGTTTCCCTCACCGTACATCATATGCTTAATGCGTTCAGCAGCTCTTTTTTTCGCCTCATCAAGCGTGAACTCGCCTTTTCCGACTCTTTCCTGATACTCTTTCACAAGATTATAGGAAATATCCATCGTGCTCGAAAGCAAGTCACGTTTTTCAGAGATAAGCCGACTCTCAACCTGGGGAAGCAACATCGTAAATATTGCCGCAACAAACAGGCTTATAATAAATATTGCAACTCCAAGTATTTTTACCATCATCTTAGCGTTCAATATTTTGTCTATCATAATAGCCCACCTTTCCATGACATTTCCGGCCATGTTCCGTGTGTTTTATTCCGAACTATCTAGGTTCATTACTAGGATAATAACACAAAAACCATTTAAAACAATAGACCAGGAATAATATGCTCCAAAACCTACCAACAATATATCCTATCGCGAATGCACGATAACGCAGAGCGGAGATCGATAAAAATACGTAACGGCGCATAACAACACGCAATGAAACACCCCGTGTTTCTGCCACAAAAAAAACCGCCAAGCCGACCATGATGGTCGACTTGGCGGCAAGGTTGCCTCTGAGAAACGAGCGTCACCGCTCTCGCAGCCCACCCTTTCCGGGAGTGCGGCCTTGATCAAGGCCAGAGTTCATGACGAAAACACCCCGGCCCGCAGGGCCACCGTCACGTGGCTAGATGAAACTCGCTAATTCCCCTTGCTCTTTTTCTCCTGCTGGTTGCCGTACAGGCCGCCGGCCAAGGCTCCCAGAGCGCCGCCAATTGCTGCGCCAACCCCCACATAGCCGCCCGAAATGGCGGCGATCCCAGCCCCCGCACCGGCTCCGATGGCTCCACCGCTCAGGGCTCCCTGCTGGGTCTTGGACATGTTCGTGCACGCGCCGGTAAACACCAGGGAAAAGGCCAGGACGCCGGCCGCTATGGTTTTACTCATGATCCTCACCTACTTATTGTTCGTTTTGGGAAAGGCCACTTCGTACCAGAGAACCTCGACCACCGGCTTCTGCTTCATCTCCGGTTTTTTCTTGAACACGTCGTCCAGGGCGGTAACGATATCCTTCAGCTGAAACCGCGAGAGCCCGCTCACCCAGCCGGGAATCAAACTCTTTTGTTCCTTGGGCGGAGTGGCTCCCTGGATTTCCTTCTCAAGCTCGATCATGGTGGTCAATCCGGCGATGAAGGCCAGCCTTTCCTCAGGCGAGGCGTTCACCCAGTGTTCGCCGGTGATGACCGGAAAGGAGTTGACCTCCGCCATGGCTGGCGAAGAGGCCGACAACAGGAACACGCCAAAAATGGCCGTGAGTAGGATCATACGTCCGTGAGTCACCGCGGGCCTCCAGGTTTATGGTCTGACGGATGGATACCAAGCATTTCCACGCTCCCACTTCTTAAACCATATTCCCCGCCTGATTCAAACCATTTCTGACCCTCCCACAACACGGTCCCGGCATCTGCACGAAGATTGACTGTGTCGCGAACTGTTAACCACACTCTCATATTTCAGTACGGAAATAATTAACGCATTGGTAACCAGAAGCTTTCCAGAACACACATTGTAGGTGGAACATCCCAAAGCACCTGGAATCCAGAAAGGAGAAACTTACGTCCACAAAGCATTTGGAATGTAACCTATTACATGTTGCATACCAAAACAATGGTCAACCGGGACAGATCCATTTCAATGGAGTGTATCGTCCCGTTTAGTATCCGGCATCCATTCATGCAAAAGGAGTAATGAGAATGAAGCGTTTAACCTGCCTGGCACTGTTCGCCGCCATGGTGTTCGGCTTCGCGGCCCTGGCCGCTGCCGCTACCGAGGTCAAGATGACCGGCGACGCACGCATCCATGCGAATTTCTGGAACAACACCAACTATACGGGCTGGAACGCCAAGGGCACCAACACCGGGGACTCCCTGACCATCTGGGAACGCTTCCGCCTGCGTTCGGACTTCATCACCAACGAGAACCTGAAGTTCCGCTTGGGCATCCGCGTGAACAACAAGGCCTGGGGCAACGACACCTTCACCGTGGACAACCCGGCCGTGTCCATCGACGTGTACCAGGCCTTCCTGCAGTTCAAATGGCCCAGCACAGACGTAGAGTTCACCATCGGCCTGCAGGACATGGACCTGCCCATCTCCTCCCCGGCCTTGCTGAACGCCAACCCCGTGTTCGGCGGCACCCGCGCCGCCGCGGCCGTGGTGTCCATCCCCGTGGTGGACCAGTTCAAGATCATGGCCGGATTCGCCCGCCTGCTCGACTCCAACAAGGACTTCGACACCACCACGACCCAGAAGGCCGACGAGCTCGACGCCTACTTCCTGGTGCTGCCCATCACCCTGGACGGTTTCTCTGCCACCCCGTGGGGCATGCTGGCCGTAGCCGGCAAGGACGCCACCTACACCACCGCCGTGGGTTCATCCCCGCGCTACACCAACCAGTCCCTGGCCACCAACCTGGCTTCCGCAGGCTACATGACCGGGACGAACACCGGCTTCAGCCAGGCCCAGACCGTCTACTGGTGGGCCGGCTCGTCCTTTGCCGTCACCGCGCTTGACCCGTTCAAGTTCTATGCGGACGTGATCTATGGCGCAGGCGCCACCGATCAGGGCAGGAAAAGCCGCTCCGGCCTGTTCTTCGACGTGGCCGCCGAATATACCGGCTTCGACATGCTGACCCCCCAGCTGACCTTCTGGTATTCCACCGGCGAGGACAACTCCACCAGCAACGGTTCCGAGCGCATGCCCACCATCGTCGGTTCCTGGGGACCCTCCACTTCGTTTTTGTTCGACTCCAGCCAGGCCTTCGCCGGCGGACACATGGGCTTGAACCCCATCGGCTCCATGGGCGCTGCGTTCTCGCTGAACAAGATCTCGTTCATGCAGGACCTCACCCACCGCCTGACCCTGAGCTACGCCCGGGGAACCAACAGCGCCCGCGCCCTGCGCTATGCCAACGCCATCTGGGGCACCGGCAACTACGTGCAGATGGGCCGCGACCTGACAACGGATGAGTATGTGGTGGGCGTCAACTTCGACAACCAGTACAACATCTACGAGAACCTGGCCGCCATCGTGGAAAGCGGCTGGGCCCACGGATCATTCCAGTCGAGCGTCTGGGGGCACAGGCTGGTCAATCAGTCCCAGAACGGCGACGCCTGGAAAGTGGCGTTCGGCCTGCAATACAAGTTCTAGGAAGGTTTGCCGGACATGACCATGGCGGCCGGGACGAAAGTCCCGGCCGCTTTTGTTTGATCGTATTCGTGGAGCGGCCGTTATTGGTTCAAGGTGGCCTGGGTCAAAAGGGTCACATTGGACTTGGTGAAGAATCCGTCGAACCCGTCGTAGCGGTGGATGTATTCGTTCACCAGGAGCGTGTTCCTACTCATCTTGGTGAATATCTGCTTGAGCCCTTCCTCGCGCGACCCCACTAAATCAGACAGGAAGCCCTGGCCATTAGCCGTCAGCGCCTCCACCGTGTTCTCGATGTTCTCGGTGGTGAAGGCCATGTGATGGCTGCGCGGAGCGTAGTTGTAGATGAAAAGCTCGGTTGGCCCCGAGGTCTCGGGCGTGGTGAAGGGTGCGATGCCCGAAGTGAACACCTGGGCGTAGTCGTTGGGACTGAGCCTGGCCACGTTGGTGATGGAGTTCAGAAATTCCACGTACACGGCAAAGGCGAAGTCATAGCTGGTGAGTTCCATGAATTCCAGGATGGCCGCGTCGCGCTCCTCGGCGCGCACCCGGGTGGCCACATGGTCGAGTTCCTTGATGTTCTTCAGATACGGCCTGTCGGGTTTTTGGAACGAATGGGCGAGAGGCGCGCAATCAGGGGTGACGTAGTCGGATTCCGTGTTCGTCCATTCGATGAGCCCGATGGCGTTGCCCGTGAAGCGCGAGGGCATGGTCTGGGCGTATGTGTAATTGGGGGTCTTGAAGATGCGGTCCTCCAGGAAGGACACCCCGCGCTTCTTCTGGGTTTTGAAATACTCAGCCACGTCCCGGCATTTGAAGATGAAGGTCTCCAGGCGGGTGTTGGGAACGTTTGCGGTCTTCGCTCCCTTGTTGGCCGCCGCGAAAGGGTTCACGCCCCCCTTGCGCGACTGGACCAGGAGGTCCGCCGAGCCTTCCTGGGAGAGCACGCAGACGTCGAACTGGCCCTGGCTGTATGCGGCGTATACATCATGGCCGGTGTTGCCCAGAAGCTCGTTCACGGCAGGTTCGAAACGGTCCGGCTCGGTGGCTATCACCACGGCCTCCAGGCCTCCCACCAGGCCTTGCAGGCCGGCGGCCTTGCGTTCGCGGCGTATTTTATCAACAGCCGTCTGAAGAACGGAATCGTCATTTTGCTTGAACTCCGCCATTGGCTTACCCCTTGGAATTGGAATGATTCGTATCAAGGTGATAGCGCATCCGGCAGGGAAGTCCAGCATCCACTGGTCACATCATGTCCACCGGGTCCAGATCCAGCTGTAACCGAAGCTTAGACGACGTCCCTATGGCCCGCAGGGCCTTGTGAAAGCTTTGCCGGATGGACGGCCAGTCAGCGGCCTTCAGGAGGCAGTTGAACCGCCTGCGGTCGCGCATGACGGCGATGGGCGCCGGAGCCGGGCCAAGCACCCTGACCCCCGCCACGCCTCTAAGAGCCCTGGCGAGCTCCATGAGCATATCCTGCCCCAATTCATACTCCCTCGGGAAGCTGGCCCGCACCAGCCCCAGCTTCACGAAGGGCGGGTAGCCGTACTTGCGCCGCTTCTCGATTTCCTGGGCGAAGAACCCGTTATAATCCGCGTTGCGCACCAGGTTCCAGAACGGGTCGCCAGGGTTTCTGGTCTGTATGAGCACCCTTCCAGCCTTGTCGCCGCGCCCGGCCCGCCCGGCCACCTGCACCAGCATCTGGAAGGTGCGCTCCGTGGCCCGGTAGTCCGGCAGGTTGAGCCCCATGTCGCCGTCCGCCACCAGCACCAGGGTGACGTCCGGAAAGTCGTGGCCCTTGGTGAGCATCTGCGTGCCCACCAGTACCTGGGTTCGCCCCTTGGAAAAATCGGCCAGGATCTCCTCGGCCCTGCCTGCCCTGCGGGCCGCGTCCCGGTCCAGGCGGGCCACGGCTGTCTCCGGGGGCAGCGCGGCGGCTAGCTGCTCCTCCAGAAGCTCCGTGCCTTCGCCCATGGGCAGAAAGTTGCACCCGCCACAGGAGGAACAGGGCCTGGGGAAACCGAAACTCTGGCCGCAGTAATGGCACACCAGGCGCTCACGGCCCTTGTGGTAGGTGAGCGACACCTCGCAGCTCGGGCAGCGAAGCACCTTCTCGCAGTCCAGGCAGAAAATAAGCGGCGAGTAACCCCGGCGGTTAAGTAAAATCATGGCCTGGTCGCCCCGGGCCAGGGTCGACTCCAGTTCGGCGATGCTCGGAGCGGCCAGCATGCCCACGCCATCCTTGTCCAGACGCTGGGCAAGCTGCACGGCCTTGTCCCTGGGTGCCAGGTCAACAAGCTCCACTTCGGGCAGCCGCCCCGCCCCCGCCCGGCTGGGCATGGACACCATGGGGGTGGCTCCGTCCAGGGCGGACTGGAAAGTCTTCACGTCCGGAGTGGCCGAGCCCAAGAGCAAGAGCGCGCCATCCTGCCTGGCCCTGAAGTAGGCCACTTCCTTGGCCTGATAGGGCAGGCGGTCGTCCTGCTTGAAGGATGCGTCGTGCTCCTCATCCAGGATGATGAGCCCGACATTGGGCACCGGCAGAAAGAGCGCCGAGCGCGTGCCCACCACCAGACGCGGCGTACGCGACAGAGCCGCCTCCCGGAAAGTGCGCTCGCGCTTGAGCGGGGTCTGGTAGCCGTGGGAATAAACCGGATCAAAACCGAACCAGGAGCGGGCCCTGTCCCGCAGCGCCGCCGCCAGGGCCACCTCGGGAGCCAGCAGCATGACCGACCGGCCCTGGCGCAGCGTTTCCCCAGCCAGCTCGAAATAGAGCCTGGTCTTGCCGCTCCCGGTAACGCCGTGCACCAGGCGCTCTCCACCCGTACCCTGTGCAAGAAGCGGCAGAAGTTCCTCCAGGGCCGCTTGCTGATCGCCGGTCAAGGGAGGGCGTCCCTCGGGTTCGCCGATAACCGGCTCCTCCTCGGGTTCCTCGGGCGGCGGGCCAAGAATGATGCGCCCCTTGCCTTCCAGCGTCTTCAAAGCCTGGGATATCCCAGGCCCCAAGGCTTCACGCAGTTGCGACGCGGTGGCCTGGCCCCTGGCAAACAGCATTTCGAGAATGGCCAACTGGGCCGACGCG
Source organism: Desulfovibrio sp. (assembly GCA_016208105.1). Taxonomy (NCBI): domain Bacteria; kingdom Pseudomonadati; phylum Thermodesulfobacteriota; class Desulfovibrionia; order Desulfovibrionales; family Desulfovibrionaceae; genus Desulfovibrio; species Desulfovibrio sp. The sequence continues at coordinate 72,759 of JACQYS010000023.1, read as the reverse complement.
GCCGGGCGGACAGGCCAGGGCGGGTCCACCAGCAGCCGGTAGGCCGGTTCGCGCTCGGCCGAGGAGAAGCTCAGCAAGGCCTCGCCCCCGCGCCAGGCCACGGCCAGGTCAGCCAGAGGAACAGGAGCCTCACCCAACTTGCTCAACAAGCACTTGAGCTTTTTACCGCCGTGGCGAAAGGCCAGCGTGGCTTTGGCTATCTTCAAGCCAGCGGGCAAAAGGGTGGAGAGCACCTGGCCAGCATGGGCCATCTGCCTGGAAGCGAGGTTCTCGGCAAGGCTGACATACTCGGGCGTCAACAATGGCGACAGTTCCAGGGGCCAGATGATGTCCTTGGCCGCAATGCTCGGCGGGAGCGGTTCACCCGGGCCAAGCACAACACCGGCGCGGACGGACCTGCCCATGGGCACGCAAACCCGCAGGCCGGGTGGAAAATCCCAACCCGAGAAGTGCGGGGGCAGCGAATAGGTGAGAGCCGCGAAAGGCGGCGAAAGAAGCGCGACGCGCACAAGAGGACTAGGCGGCAACGTCATAGTAACCTGGGTAGTGGAAAGTGAAGCCTCCGGCGGCCAGCGAGGGCTCCGCCCTCTCTGGACTCTCCCGCCAAAGGAACGAAGTTCCTTTGGAATCCCCTATTGCTTCGCGGCTTTCACCGGTTCCCGGTGAAAGCCGCGAAGCAATAGAGGGTCCAGGGGGATCATCCCCCTGGCGGGTGCAGGGCGGAGCCCTGCGTAATCCTGGGCGATCTTAACGACCGCGCCGCCCACCGTCAAAGCGGCGGGCGGCGCGAAACAAGCAGCAATCATCCCGGTGGCACAGCATCACTCGGAAGCTGTCAAACCGGAACGAGCAAACGCTAAACCGGCATGAAATCCCGCAGCTTGGAAATAAGCGGGTAGCGCAGCTCCTCGTCCTGCAGGGCGAAGTAGATGTTGGCGGCCAGGTAGTCCACCCAGTCGCCGGCATCGAAGCGCTGTCCACGGATTTTCACGGCCAGCAGCCTGCCGTTCTTGGCCAGGCCCTTGAGCGCGTCGGTGAGCTGGTACTCGCCGTCCTTGTTGGGCTTCAGGTTTTCCAGGTGTTCGAAGATATCCGGGAAAAGCACATACCGGCCGACGATGGCCAGCTTGGACGGAGCCTGGCTGGGCTTGGGCTTTTCCACCAGGTCGCGCACGCGGTATAGCCCGGAGGAGAACTCGTCGGCATCGATGATGCCGTAGCTGGAAACCTTGTCCGCGGGCACTTCCATAACGCCAACCACGGGCATGTGCTCGGACTGGGCAACGTTGATGAGCTGGCGGATGCCGGGCTCCATGCTGAACATGAGGTCGTCGCCCACCATGACGGCGAAAGGCTCGTTCTTCACCACTTCCTTGGCACACAGGACAGCATGCCCGAGGCCAAGCTGCTTCTTCTGGCGCACGGTGATGATGTTGGCCATTTCAGCGGTTTGGCGGACGGTTTCCAGCAGTTCTTTCTTGCCGGATTTCTCCAGGATCTTCTCAAGGGCCAGGTTGTAGTCGAAGTGGTCCTCGATGATGGTCTTGTTGCGGTTGGTGACGAACACCACGTCGGTAAGCCCTGCTGCCTGGGCTTCCTCAACGATGTACTGCACCACCGGCTTCTTGAAGACCGGGAGCATCTCTTTGGGAAGGTTCTTGGTGGCCGGAAGCGACCGGGTGCCCCACCCCGCTACCGGAACAACGACTTTCGATATCTCCATGGGCCTTCTCCTTCAAAGCTATTGTCACATCAGGTTGGCTGGCGCGGGTCACGGGGTCGGCCCCAGGGGACGCGAGTCGTCCATCCCCGAAACAGCCCGTGCGCCATTTTTCTCCAAAAAAGAATTTTAGGAGAATCGCCTGAAATGTCCAGCGAAAACGGCCAGCCCGGCAGCCCGTTGAAAAATCCGATATTCTTGAGCCTGCTCAAAAAACCAGATGGCAAGGCGCGGAAAAAAGTCAAGGCTGAAGCGTATTTGACATACGCGAAGGTTTGACTTTTGCGCGGCAACGCAGCCAGCGGGATTTTTTCAACAGGCGCCTAGCGCAGGTGCTCCTTCAAGGTAACCGCGAGAGATTCGGCCAATTCCTTGACCTGGCCGGTGTCGCAGCCCTCCACCATGATGCGCGCCACGGATTCCGTTCCGGAATAGCGAAGAAGCACCCTTCCCTTGCCGCACAGGGTCGCTTCGGCGTCCTTCACGGCCTCCATGACCTTTGGGGCGTTCTCGAAGGGAATCTTGCGCTCCACGTGGACGTTTATCAGAATCTGCGGATAGGGCTCGAGAAGGGTGGCCAGCTCCGATAGGGGCTTGCCCCGCTCCAGCATGATGCGGATAAGCTGCAACGCGGCCAGGGTGCCGTCTCCGGTGGTGGCGTGGCGTTTGAAGATGATGTGCCCGGACTGTTCGCCGCCGAGCACGGCGCCCTCACGCCGCATGGCCTCGAACACGTAGCGGTCGCCCACGGGAGTGCGCAAGAGCCTGCCGCCACGCTCGTTCATGAAGACTTCAAGGGCCATGTTGCTCATCACCGTGGCCACCAGAAGATTGTTCGAGAGCTTGTCCTTCTCCAGCATATCCTGGGCGCAGATGGCCATGATCTGGTCGCCGTCGAGCACGTTGCCCTTCTCGTCCACCACGATCACCCGGTCCGCGTCACCGTCCAGGGCGATGCCGATGTCCGCGCCGGTCTCGCGCACCATCTGGGCCGTCACCTCGGGGTAGAGCGAGCCCACCTTGCGGTTGATGTTGGTGCCGTCCGGTTCCACGCCAAGCTTTATCACCTTGGCCCCGAGCTCCTCGAACACCAGCGGCGAGACGCGGTAGGCCGCGCCGTTGGCGCAGTCCATGACGATCTTGAGGTCTTCGAAGGGGAGTTCGGAGCGGATGGTGGATTTTAAATAGACGTTGTAGCGGCCCGGGCTGTCCTGAATCTTGAAAGCACGGCCCACGGCTTCCGGGGCCGGGAATTCCCACTCGGGCTTGGGGTTTAAAACCATGGCCGAGATCTGGTCCTCGGTTTCGTCCGGGAGCTTGAAGCCGTTGCGGTCGAAAAACTTGATGCCGTTGTCCATGTACGGATTGTGCGAGGCCGAGATGACAACGCCAACGTCGGCGCGCATGGAGCGGGTGAGAAAGGCGATGGCCGGGGTGGGCAGCGGCCCGACCAGGAAGACGTCCATGCCCGAAGCGCAGAACCCCGAAGCCAGGGCATACTCGAATATGTAGCCGGAAAGCCTCGTATCCTTGCCGATGACCACCTTGTGCCGGCCCTTGCCGTTGCGGAAGTGCGCACCGGCGGCCAGGCCCAGCTTCAGGGCCACTTCAGGGGTCATGGGATAAATATTCACCTGCCCGCGCAGTCCATCAGTACCGAAAAGGCGATTATGCATCTTCTCTCCCTATCATTTGACCAGCACGGACACCTTGTCCGGCCTGGCCTGTATCAGTTCGCAGCCTTGAGGCAAGGTGACGCGATATGTCATTTCATGGCGTCCCGGCGGGGTCTTGGCGTCCACCTCGACAAAGGCGTCCACAAGCCCGCGCCAGGCCCCTTCGCGCAAGAGCGTAAGCGGGGCCTTGAATTTGAGAAGCACCGATTCCGGCGACACGCTCACGGAGCCGCGCCCCTGATAGACCACCCGGACCGGGGCGTCCACAGCTGCCTCACGGGTGTTCAGCTGGTACTCCACGTGCGCCTTGACCGTGCGCGGAGTGGCTTCCACCTGTTCGGGGAGAACCAGCCCGACCAGGGTATCGAACCTACCGGAGACGTCGTCCGGAAGGGTCAAGGGCTGGACGGGAACGTCCTTGACGTTTCGTATCAAGGATTCCGGCCCGGTAATGGTCACCTGGGGAGGATCGACCGAGGCCAGAAGCTTGTAGTCCCGGCTGACCGAATCGCGGAACATGACGCGCACCGGCACGGACTTGACCTGGCGGCGCTCCACCACAAGCTCAAGCCTGGAAGGCCTGGTCTCCACAACCTCGAACAATTTGGAAACCGGGATGGCGTCCGGTTCGATGGCCACGGTGTTCACCCCGGGGGCAAGCTTGCGGGCGTCCAGGGTATAGACCAGGCTGTCCGATCCGAGCTTTCGCACCAATCCCTTGGGGCCGCGCACCAGAACGTCGAGATAGTCGTTAGGCGCGCCCCGAATGAGCACCCCCTCTGACAAACCGGAAATCTCGATCTTGACCTGCACCCAGGAATCGACCCGTTCCCGCCCAATGACGAGATACCAGGACAAAACCGCCAGCAGGACCGCGAGGCCGCGATAGTACCATTTGGAATTCATCAGCGCCCCACCCATTGCGACAACAAGAGAGACCTGAGTTCCTCCGGGGGCAGGGGGTCCGAGAGTTTCCCGCCCTGCGCGGCCCGAATCTCGCCGCGCTCTTCGGAAACCACCAGGGCCAGGGCGTCCGTTTCCTCGGTGACGCCCACTGCGGCCCTGTGCCGCGTGCCGAACGACGCGGGAAGGGACTGGTACGACGCCAAAGGCAGGATGCAGGCCACAGCGGCCACCTGGTCGCCACGGGCTATCAGGGCGCCGTCGTGCAGCGGTGTTTCATGGTGGAAGACGGTCAGCAGAAAATCCGTGCTCAACTTGGTGGAGAGTTCCACTCCCCTGGCCATTATGTCGCCCAAAAGGATGCCTCGCTCCAGCACCACCAGGGCCCCGACCCTGCGGCGGGCCAGTTCCTCCAGAGCATCGGCCAGTTCGTGGGCGCTCACATCCTTGGAGGCCGTGCTTCCCCCCCCGAACCAGCGCAGGCCGACCTGGGAAAGAGCCTTGCGGATATCGGCCTGGAACAGGATGACCAGAACAAGGAAGAAGGAACTCAGAAAATTCGTGAGCAGCCAGTGCAGCGTGAACAGGCCGAACTCGCCGGAGAGATAGTAGGCCACCAGCACCACGATGATGCCGTTTATTACCGACACGGCCCTGGTGCCGCGCACCAGAACGATAAGGCGGTGAAACAGCAGGGACACCAAAAGGATGTCCAGGATTTCGCGCCAGCTGATGGGCAGAAAAGCGAGGGAGTCTTTCAGCCAGTCCATCAGGCAAACGCCTCCGCAAGGGTAAGGGCCTGAACGGCCCCGGCCACGTCGTGCACCCGGTGAATGGCTGCACCGCGCTCCTGGCACAGGGCCGTGGCCACCTGGGTTGCGGGGCCTCGCGCGCCGACATCCAAACCCAGCAGTTTGCCGAAAAACGACTTGTTGGAAAGCCCCATGAGAACGGGCCGCCCCAGACGGGTGAAGGACTCAAGACCGCGTAGGATGGCCATGTTGTGCTCAAGAGTTTTTCCGAAGCCGATGCCGGGATCGAGCACGATCCGGTCTTCCGGCAATCCAGCCGCAACAAGTGTCTTCATGTTCGACTCGAAGAAGCGGGATATTTCCGCCACCACGTCGCTGTACACGGGTTCAACCTGCATGGTGGCCGGCCTGCCAAGCGAATGCATGAGCACATAGCCCGGCTTGTGTTCGGCCAGCACATCCGCGAGCGCCGGATCGAAGGCGCAGGCTGACACGTCGTTCACTATCGCCGCTCCGGCCGTGAGCGCCCTGTCCGCAACGTTCGCCTTGTAGGTGTCCACCGAGACAACCGTTTGAGGCTGTTTTTCGAGAACCCTCTCGATGACGGGCAGCACCCGGCGCATCTCTTCACTTTCCGAAACGGTGTCGGCAAAGGGCCGGGTGGATTCACCGCCGATATCCACGATGTCCGCGCCGTCGGTTACAAGACGCGCGGCATGGGCCACGGCCTGGTCCTGGTCGAAGCTAATGCCGCCGTCGGAAAAAGAGTCCGGGGTGACGTTGACGATACCCATGACAAGAAAGGGGACGGGTCCCAAGACCCGCCCCCCCTTAACGGTCCACGTCACGCCTTTGGCACAGTCGCCGGTGGCGGTGTTGCGATAACCATGCATTCTCAAGCAGCCCGCCTCGAAGGACACCTGGTCCCTGCAGGCAAAAAAGCCACGTCCGGCCCGGAGATCAGGAGCTTTTGCCCTCTTTGGGGGAAGCTTCGCCGGAAGCGGTCGCGGTTTCTTCATTCCCGCCGGAAGCGGCCGGTTCCTCTTTGGCCTGGGCTTCACCGGAAGCGGAAGAAGAGCTGCTTTCGGCCTCAGGGCTGGCCTTGGCCTCCTCAGGCTTGGATTCCGGAGCCTTGGGCGCGTCCGCCATGATATCGACCGGAGGAAGTTCCTCGCCCTTCATGATGAGGTCGATGTCCGCGCCGCTTATGGTCTCGCGCTCCAGCAGGGCCTTTGCAATGAGGTGAAGAACCTCGATGTTGTCCGAGAGAAGCTGCTTGGCCGTGGCGTGGCAGCCTTCCACGATGGAGCGCACCTCGGCGTCGATCATGCGGGAGGTGTCCTCGCTGAAGTTCTTGTGCGCCACCATGTCGCGGCCCAAAAAGATCTCCTCGTCCTTCTCGCCGTAGGAGAGCGGCCCGAGCTTCTCGCTCATGCCCCACTTGCAGACCATCTTGCGGGCCACGCCCGTGGCGCGCTCGATGTCGTTGCCCGCGCCGGTGGTCAGCTGGTTCAGCACCAGCTCTTCGGCCACGCGTCCGCCCATGAGCATGACGATGGAGTCGGTCAAAAAAACCTTGGAATAGGTGTGCCGGTCGTCCTCGGGCAGCTGCATGGTGACGCCCAGGGCGCGTCCGCGCGGGATGATGGATACCTTGTGCACAGGGTCGGAGCCCTTGATGAGCTTGGCCACCAGGGCGTGTCCGGCCTCGTGGTAGGCGGTGGTGCGTTTCTCCTCGTCGGAGATGATGAGGCTGCGGCGCTCCTTGCCCATAAGCACCTTGTCCTTGGCCATCTCGAAGTCGGCCATGATCACCCGGTCACGATTGAGCTTGGCTGCGGACAACGCTGCCTCGTTCACCAGGTTCTCAAGATCGGCTCCGGAAAAGCCCGGAGTGCCCTTGGCCAGGATGTCCAGATTCACTGAGCCGTCCAACGGGGTGCGGCGGGTGTGGACTTCAAGAATATGCTTGCGGCCGCGTACGTCCGGGGTGGGCACCACCACCTGGCGGTCGAAACGACCAGGACGCAGAAGGGCCGGGTCGAGAACGTCGGGGCGGTTGGTGGCGGCGATGAGAATGACGCCCTCGTTTGATTCGAAGCCGTCCATTTCCACCAGAAGCTGGTTCAAGGTCTGCTCGCGCTCGTCGTGGCCGCCGCCCAGGCCCGCGCCGCGCTGGCGGCCGACGGCGTCGATTTCGTCGATGAAGATGAGGCACGGGGCGTTCTTCTTGCCCTGCACGAACAGGTCGCGAACGCGGGCCGCGCCCACGCCCACGAACATCTCCACGAAGTCGGAGCCGGAGATGGAGAAGAACGGCACGCCAGCCTCACCGGCCACGGCCCTGGCCAGAAGGGTCTTGCCGGTGCCGGGGCCGCCCACCAGGAGCACGCCCTTGGGGATGCGCCCGCCCAGGCGGGTGAACTTTTTGGGGTCGGAAAGAAACTGCACGATCTCCGAGAGCTCTTCCTTGGCCTCGTCCACGCCCGCGACGTCCTGGAAGGTGACGCGCTGGGTGTCCTGGTTAATGAGGCGCGCGCGGGAACGGCCGAAAGACATGGCCTTGCCGCCGCCGCCCTGCATCTGGCGCATGAAGAATATCCACACGCCGATGAGCAGAAGCATGGGGAACCAGGAGACGAAGATGGACACGTACCAGGGCGACTCCTCCTCGGGCTCGGCGCGGACCTGGACCTTGTTGTCCAGAAGCGTCTTGACCATGGTGGGGTCGTTGGGCGTGTAGGTGATGAAGCGCTGGTTGTCCGTGGTGACGCCGTCGATGCGGTGCCCCTGAATCTTTACGGCTTCGATCTGGCCCGAAGTGGCCTTCTTGATGAACTCGGAATAGGCGAGCTTCGAAGACTGGGCGGGCTGCTGATTGAGAAGATTGAACAGGACGATCATGACTACGCAGATGACCGCCCAGATGCCCAAATTCTTAGTGAAATTATTCAAGTCAATTCCTCCGTGGGTGTTTCCCACAGCGATTTAGGTAACACTTCGGGACAACCCTGTCCATGCGCCCGGAGTTGAATTCATGGAGTGTTAAGGTTACAAGGGCCGTTCGGCCGGAAGCGTATCGTCACCGGTGTGGCGCCTGGACTTCAAATCCAGTGGAAGGCTCATCCCCTTCGGTAGGTTCGACCCCTATACGCTTCCGCCATCCTTGACTTTTTCCCATCACCCCTGTTCACTTGATCCACCTCGATTACTCGAGTCTAGCCTTTTACCCCACTCCTACCCCACAATTGACGACGGACCGTCGCCAGATTCCATCTGGTCAGCATGTGTAAGGTGCGGCCGCAGCCTTATCCTTGTGGGTCTATGTGGTCAACCTGGACCTTATGAACAGACGATAGCTGCGGCCGCATCCGCTCAGCCTTGGGGTCACCTGCCTTCCGCCCCCTACCCCCCTTCCCTTTGGATAAACCAACCAATGGTCACGAACAGTCGCGATTTGAGCTTGCTGCTTCCCGAATAAACGCGGGTCCTTCCGGAGCCCTATTAAACAGGGTTCACATACACCTCGGGCGGTCGCGGATTTTCGTGGAAAATATCTCATGGAAAAATGGAAGAGCTCCGACGCGCCTCATGGGTTTGAGGCATTTTTAGATATCGAATCTGTTCACGGCAGATGAATCAGGAATAGTAGTGAGTCTAAATGGTGTGAGGGTAAAAATTGAATTCCGCTCCGACCAAGGTCATCACCGAAACCATGGACAAGTACCAAAGCTACAAGTATTATATCGAGGAGTTCATAATCGACCGCGCAGAAGCGTCTGTGCATAAAACGGCCGGCGCAACGTCCATATAGGATGTCTAATCCGAATAGTGGCTTAAGAACGATAACAAAAACGTGAAGTCAATCCCATCACAGGCACTCTTTAATCCATGCATCGAATAGCGCCCAGAGAACAAAGAATATGAGTAACTACAAATACTTATTATTGCCGCTCAACACGGATGTGGAGCTCAGAGGGGAGAATTCTGGATCCTAAAGGGTGCGGACCATTCACCCCATTGGACCATGAAACGACCTAAACGCCCATAATAAAGGTGTGCTCATTTTTTAGGACCTTTATCTCCATTAATGGTCCTATAGGGTAAAAGTATAATTAAAAGTAAATAATATAAGATAAATACAATATTGGACCATTGAAATTGATGGTCCGCAATGGTCCAGAAGGTCCAGAAAGAACTTCCTAGAATTACGCTGTTCCAACTGTGGCGCACCTAGATTCTCAAGAACCACAAACACTTAACCCTTCTTAAGACTTCCCACCAGATCGATAGGCTTGCTCTACATGGCATCAATGCGAGACCGTCGAGCTCCACCTTTGGGGAGAGCTAGGAGGGGACGAGGCCCGCTACTGCGTAGTGCACAACGTGTTCTTTAGCCCTATTGTTCGATGGCATAAACTCGAAGAGGGAGCAATGGGGACTGCAGTGGCAGAAGTTTGGTGAGCCACGAGGTGGGTCCTCAACCAGGGTCCATGCTACTTCAGATTCATTAGGTTGTCCGACTCGTTTTATACTTACTGGCGGTCACTAGTCAGACTCCATTCAAGCAATGCCACCGATGGATGGTCAGAGTGCCGATTTTATCATTGCAGATGAAGAATATCATCCGCAAACCATAGTCGATGCCATCGAGGCAAACGGGGCAGTGTCTGTGATACACCCTCGCTCGAGACCCAAAACAAAGCGCGAGGACGTTCGACATTGCATCCTTAACAAAAGAGAGGAGCACACATTGAAAAAGGGCCGGAGCACATGCTCCGGCCCACCACACTATACTCAGGATCAGACAGCGGAACTAGAACTTATACTGCAGACCGAAGGCCACCTTCCAGACGTCGCCGCCACGGGTGGCATTCGCCATGCGATGACCCCAGACGGAGGTCTGGAAATCGCCGTGGGACCAACCGGTCTCCACGATGGCTGCCAAGTTCTGGTAGATGTTGTACTTGGTGTCCAGGTTGACGGCCAACACGGACTCTTTGTCAGTCAGGTCACGTCCGATCTGCACGTAGTTGCCGGTTCCCTGCAGGGCGTTGGCCTTGCGCAGGCCAGCGGGGCTGTTGGTGCCGCGGGCGTAGCTGAAGGTCAAACGGTGGGTGAGGTCCTGCACGAAGGAGATCTTGTCCAAAGCGGCGACAAAACCCCAGGAGCCGACAGCGTTGATGTTGGTGAATCCGTTGGCGAAAGCCTGGTCGCCGTCGAACAGGAACGAGTTGCTCGGGCTCCAGTAGTTGACGACCACGGGCATGCGCTCAGAGCCGTTGGAGATGGAGCTGTCCTCACCAGTGGAGTACCAGAAGGTCAGCTGGGGAGTGACCATGTCAAACCCGGTGTACTCGGCCGCCACATCGAAGAAGAGACCGGCGCGCTTGTTGCGCGAGCGGTCGTTGTCGTTGCCGGAACCGTACATGATGTCCGCGTAGAACTTGAAGGGATCAAGCGCGGTCACCGCGAAGGTCGAGCCGACCCACCAGTAGACGTTCTGATTGTTCTTGAACGAGGTGGACGTACCCATCGAGCCGGCCGCCAACAGGTTGTTGGCCAGGGTCTCGTTGGAGTAGCCGCCGTTGCCAACCCACACTTTGTTGTAGGCGGTGTCGCGGCCAGCCACGGAGATCATGCCCCACGGGGTGGCCTTGAAGCCTTCAAGGGTGATGGGCAGCGCCATGAAGTAGCCGTCGAATTCGTCGGACTTCTGGGTGGTGGTGGGATCGAAATCCTTGTTGGAATCGACCAACCGGGTGAATCCGGCGATGATCTTGAACTGGTCAACCACCGGGACTTTCACGATGGCCGCCGCAGCGCGGCAGCCGCCGAGCACGGGGTTCGCATCAAGCCAATCGGCCGACAGGGGCAGGTCCATGTCCTGCATGCCCACGGTGAATTCGACATCAGAGCCAGGCCATTTGAACTGCATGAAGGCCTGGTACACCTGAATGGATACGGCCGGGTTGTCCACGGTGAAGGTACCGGAACCCCAGGGCACATCGCCGATCTTGATACCAAGGCGGAACTTCAGGCTTTCGTTGGCGATGAAGTCCGTGCGGACGCGAAAACGCTCGTAAATGGTCATCGCGTCAGCGGTTTGTGAACCGTTGTAGTTCCAGCCAGTGTACTGCATCTTTGACCAGAAGTTCGCATGGACGCGAACGTCGCCGGTCATTTTGACTTCAGTCGCAGCTTCGGCTGATGCCAGGCAGCCGAGAAACATTGCTGCGGCCAAGACCAGATGGCCAATTAACCTCATAATTCCTCCTCCTCAAATGCCGTTAGATGGTTACAACACACCATATAGACACACTCCGCGCAGTTATTGCGGGAGGGGCTGCTGCCCTGCGATCTTCAGGAACTTGTCGGTGACGATCCCGGCCTTCTTGAACTTCTCAAGCTCGGCAGGAGAGAAGCGCCCCATGCGGGTGAAGAACTCGGCGGCTTGGTTCTGCCAGCGGGTCATCTCAGCCTCGCCCTTGGCGGCGTCGTTCAACTTGGTCGCTTCGGCCAGGGTCCAGCGAGGATGCACGTCCAGGTCCTTCTTGGCATCATCGGCGCTCATCTTGGTGCCGCAGAAGTCGTTCATGAAGTCCTGATAGGACTTGACCATCTCAGGGGAGGAACCCTGGGCCTTCAGGAGCTGGGAGACGCGGTAGTACACGCGCAGGAACTTGGCGGCGGTTTCGGGGTTCTTGTCGCACCACTCCTTGTCGCCGACCAGGACGGTGGCGGTGTAGGCTTTGGTGGTACCGGTGGAACCGGCCTTCACCCAGCCACGGGATTCGGCCTGGAAGGTGACGGGCGCCCACACGGAAGCCACGTCGCCGATGCCCTTTTCAAAGGCGGCCACGATGGAAGGCATTTCCATGTTGGTGATCTTGACGTCGCTCTCCTTGAGGCCAAGGATCTCGAGCCACTTGCCGATGATGTAGTGCACGGTGGTCTGGGAGGTCAGCAGAATGGTGCTTCCCTTGACCGTCTCAGGCGTACCATAAACATCGGGGTATTCGGGGTTGTAGCCCTTCTTCTTAAGGATCGGGCTGTCCTTGCGGACGTAGAAAGCGTTCACGTCGTCTTCGGCATTGGCGCCGCCGACCAGGTAGATGTTGTAGCGCATGCCGCCGATGAGCGTACCGCCAACGCCAGTGCCGCCCAGAACCCACTGTTTGGCGGGAAGGGCTTCCATCTGGGCCGGGCCGCTGCCGAAGGAAATCATCTCGATATCAAGCCCTTCTTCCTTGTCCCAGCCCTTCTTCTTGGCATACCAGATGTTGAAGGCTTCGGAGGAATCCATCCAGCATGTGGGTACCTTGACCAAAGGCTTCTGCGCCATCGCGCCTGCAGCTAGCGAGAGTACGAACATAAACGCCATCGCGAACACCAACATCTTCTTCATAAAGGCCTCCCTCGAATGGGTTTAGATTAGCCCGCTTCCAAGCGGATCACTCGGCACAGGTTGCTACAACGTCAGCTCTTGCTCGTCGGTTATGGTCTGGCGCAGCCTGAGGAATTCGATGTCCATCGGATCCCTTGGCCGGGGCAGGTTCACCTCGTAGGAAGACTTGACCCTGCCGGGCAGTTTCCCTTCCATGGTGACGATCCGGTCGCCTAAGATGAGAGCTTCATCAATGTTGTTGGTGACGAAAACCATGGTCCGCTTCTCTTGCAGCCAGATGCGCTCGGTTTCCTTTTCCATGAATATCCGGGTTTGGGCGTCGAGCTGCCCGAAGGGTTCGTCCATGAGCATGACCTTGGGGCTCGTGGAGAACGCCCTGGCGATTCCGACCCTCTGCTTCATGCCACCGGAGAGCTGGTGGGGATAGAACTTCTCAAAGCCGCCCAGACCAACGAGCTTGATGTAGTGTGCGACCTTTTCCTTCACTTCATCCGCAGTATGGCCGTTCATTTCCAGCCCCACGGCAACGTTCTTTTCAACGGTTTGCCAGGGGAAAAGCATGTAGCTCTGGAAAACGAGCCCTCTGTCAGGGCCTGCCCCTGTTACCTTGGCTCCGTCCAAATAGACTGAACCCTCTGTGGGAGTTTCCAGGCCGGCGATAATTCTCAGAAGAGTCGTTTTCCCACACTGTCCAGGCCCAAGTATGACAAGCAGCTCCTGATCATACACATCGACAGATACGTCTTTAAAGACTGGAACGATGTGCGTTCCCTTCTGTATGAACGTCATAGTCAAGTTCTTGCATGAAATCTTGACTGGTGCTTTTGCATCATGAGTATTCACAGTGACGTCCTTCATGATTGTAGAGTGTTCTCGATGTGACTTTGCATCCCCTTAGACGGAGGAGATGTCACGTCTCCAGGGGCAGAGCTTGCGGTCGATCCATTCGAGTGTCTGTGAGATGATCCAGGCGATGATGGCGATGACCACCATGCCGCCTATGACCATGGCCGGATCCGACACTTTCATGCCCTGGATGATGATGTAGCCGAGTCCCGATTTGGAACTCACCAGCTCAGCCGCGAGCACGCATCCCCAGGCGCTGGACATGGCGATCTGCAGTCCCGCGGAGATGGCCGGCATTGACGCCGGTATGCATACGAGGCGGATCTCGTCCCACCGTTTTCCGCCCATGATCCGGACCACGTCGTAGAGTTCGGGATCGATGAGCAGGACGCTGTTGTAGGCGTTTAAGAGCGCCGGGATGAAGGAGCCGATGATGATGATGAATATCTTCGGTGTCTCCTGGACGCCGAACCACAGGATGGCCACGGAAATCCAGGCCAGGGGAGGCATGGGTTTGAAGATGTCTATGATTGGCTTCACAATGGCGTTCACGTAAGGGTTCAGGGCCATAATGAGGCCCAGGGGAACGCCCAGCAGGGCCGCCAGGATGAACCCAATAAGGACGCGCTTTAAGCTGGCCCAGATGTGCCCCCACATGGTCAGTCCGGCCAATGTGGTGGTGAACAGATCATTGAGCTTGTTGACAACATCCATGGGAGTGGCCAAGGCGCTTGAATGCCCGAGCACATTGCTCGAAGCGGCCAAGTGCCAGATTCCAAAGAAAGCCAACAGGGACATCACGTTGAGGAAATACTCGTTGCGCAGAAACGCGACGATGCTGAACGGCTTCTTGTCCCCGTTCGAGATAATGACTTCGTTGCAGACATTCTGGGAGGTGCTGGACATGTTCTATCTCCTGATGCCGGCGAGAAGTTTCGCTTCGACTCTGTCTATGATCACGCCGATGAACGCGCCGGCCAATCCGACACTGACCATCCCCAGGATAACGATATCCGTGCGCCCGAGGTTTCGCCCCATGGTGATGAGGAATCCCAGCCCCTGGTCAGAGGCCAAGAGCTCAGCGCCAACCAGGGTGACCCAGCAATACGCCAGGGCGATCTGCAGAGCTCCGAACACCATGGGCAGAGCCGACGGCACGCAGATGCTGGTGAATATCTTCCAGTCCGAAGCGCCGAAGGTTCTGGCCATTTGGATGTGTACCGGGTTGGTCATGCGAACGCCCATGAAGGCGTTGATGACGCACGGAACGATTCCCGAGATCCAGATAATGAACACCTTGCCGCCAAGACCAATCCCGAACCAGAAGATCGTGAGGGGGATCCAGGCAATCGGGGGGATGGGGCGTACCAATTCGAAAATCGGGCGCGCTATGCCCCGGACCACGGAGAACCATCCCATCATCAGTCCGAGCGGCAGGCCAACGAGAAGGGCGAGGACATAACCGATGAACGCCTCTTGCATGCTCACCCAGGCATGGGTGAGCAGCGTTGCGCCGTCGGGATTCACATTTGTCAGTTTATCAATGGCGAGCGTAAGGGTGGTCGAAGGGCTTGCCAACAACGTTGTCGGTATTCGCCAGTCGTTCACGCCCGGCGGAGCCACCGACACCTCCCATACTGTGAAGAACAAGACGATGCTCAGTACGGGGAGTATTCGGAGCAAGAGAGGCTTTCGGAACTTGACCGTTTCAAAGGCCATTAACGCTTCTCCTTTCTCATGATATTCACAGGCTTTACCACCATCGGATAAGTTCCGTGACCTGCCGGCGAATCTCGATGAACTTGGGGTCCAGGAAGTTCCTCGGCCGTGGAAGATCCACCACGACCTCAGCCCTGACCTTGGTGGGCTTGGGCGTGAGCACAATGATGCGCTCCGCGACGTAGACAGCTTCCTCAATGTTGTGGGTCACGAAAAGAACCGTGCTCTTGAGAGTCTGCCAGAGCTTCACCAGTTCGTCCTCGAGGAAGAAGCGGAGCTTGACGTCCAACTGTCCGTACGGTTCGTCCATCAGAAGCAGGTCCGGGTTCACGGCGAAAGCCCTGGCCACGGCGATGCGCTGCATCATGCTGGCGGACACCTGGTTGGGATAAAGGTCGGCCGTGTCCTTAAGACCCACGAGCTCCAGGATATGATCGAGCCTTTCCTGAAGTTCCTTATTCGGGAACTTCTTTATCTCCATCCCATAGGCGACGTTCTCGGACACTGTTCGCCACGGAAGGGCGGTTGGCTCCTGGAAGACGAATGCAAGGTTGTGCTTGCGCGGATTTGCTACTTCACCATCGATGAAGATATTGCCATCAGTTGTTTCGGAAAGCTTCGACATGCAGTTTAAGAAGGTTGTCTTCCCGCATCCAGTCGGACCGACAATACTAACCAGCTCACCCTCTTTGATGTCAAAGTTAATATTATCAAGAACAAGCAAGTCACCGAACTTCTTGGTGAAGTTTTTGACCTGTATTTTAGTCTTTCTTTGTATGCATTCGGACACTAGTATTACCTCATGAACCGTTTTCGCGTGTCATCCATGACAGCCTAAAAGGTAGCGGTTGCGTCCGCATCCTGTACCATGTCCGCTACATCTTCCTTGTCAACGACCTTCACCCCTTCAATGAAGTCCTTCTCTGTAAGTCCAAATTCCACCATGCTGTCGCGAAGCACGCTGACTTCGCCGCCTTCTTCAATGAAGCGGCCGAGAAGGTCGCCAATATAGCCGGGGACACCAAGAAGGTTGAACACACCGTCGTTCATGTAGACCAACTGCGTATCAAGGCCGCCGCTGGACATCACCGCCCAGGCGGCCCTCAATCCGAGCACGGCGGCCTCTTCTCCAGGGGCCTTACGCACCACAACATTCATTGAATGCAACATCACGCCCTCCTAGCGGCCAATCGACAGAAGCACATCCGTGCTCAGCAAGTAACGGTTGAACGTATTTCCCACGTCTCCCCATTCAACTCCGTCCAGGTAGGCGCACCCTTCAATTCCACGGCTGTACTCTGTGGTATGGCACGTGGCAATCTTGGCCCCTTTTGCGGCAAGTGCCTCAATCTTATCGGACAACACAAAGCCGTCCATGTGCTCACGAAGCGCATCAGATATCGGAGATCTTCCATCATATGGAACGGGCTTGCTGCCAAGGTTGCATCCGTTTCCGTAGAGAAAAATATTCACTCCATCGCCACGTTTCAGAATGGCCTCCGCGAGATTAATGCAGAATATGGCATCATCGTTTTCCGTGCTTCCGGAACGTAGAATCATGGTCACTGTCTTACTCATCACATTCCCCTACAGAGATACAACACGATCATGATCTTCAACGATCATCTCTGCTATTCTCTCGTAATCGATTGCTTCAACGCTACTATCTGGAGAAATGTTCCTTGCGGAAAGCGCGTCCTGGCAGGCGAACATCTCTTCTGGCTCCAGGTGAGCCAATTTTCCTACCATGCTTGGAGCCGCGTAATACACCGCATCTCCGTACAATAGGATGCTTTTATCTTCACTCCCACCCAGGACACCAATTTCTTCCAGCTTCGAATGGTCAAGAGAATTCAGGATAAATAACATTCTGCTTCTCCTGCATCACTACTTGACAAGATTGATATCGTAGTCAAACTCAACGCCTTCTTCCATGGAATACGTGACCAATGAACCTCTATACAGCGCGTCACGGATCCTCTCGAAGGCAGCATCATCCAACTCATTGGCACTGAGTTCAACAGAAAGCTCGATGTGGGTGAAGGCCGTCCGCATGGAATCAGTCTTTTCTTTTGTAACCGTTGCCGAGGCAGACATGCTGACAGGCTTTCCAGCAGCTCTCTTTATGTCGTTCCACAAAGAGTTCGTGTAGCAAGCTATGGCCCCAGCCACCATGAGCCTGCCCCCCATGTGCTCATTCGCCTTTTCTTCCTGCGTAAGATTTGAGCTATTATAGTCGATCACCGGCATAGCAGCTGATCCAGTATGGATTTTCCAGTTGCTGTCGCTGCTTCTGTCGAAAGTAAGAGTAATGGTCTCGGACATTAAATACTCCTGACTATCTAAAGTTATTCGCCTTCTACCTGTCAGTAATTTTTCTTAACAATTGTTCGGCAACAATTTGTTCAAGACCTCTGCACATACGTATAACTTTCATTCAAAAGCTCCGGGACCATATTACCAAGAATCCACTGGCTTTAGCGCCCAATTGTGCAAGCGGTATGCCACCCTCCCGCAAGATATTTCAGCATTCAGGCGGGAGAGACAGCCTGACTACTTGCCTGAGCAGGCATTCATGAATTTTGTGATTTTTTTAACTCGCGTTTGGCTTCAACACTACACCAATCCAGACCGAGAAAGTATACTTAATACCATCCACGCAACAAATACTACGTTATTATAGCTCGTTAGATCGGCGCGACTTCGCGCAACCGATACAAAGTGTCACCTGGAACACATGCGTCGGGGGCGCCATAACACCGCGCACATCCGCGGCAAGCATGCCCCAAACACCCAACTCCTGTGCTTACGCCTCATATACATTGTTTTTCATGAAACCCGCGACATGATTGTCGCGAATCGAGCTCGTCTCGTCGTTCCAGAAAAAACAAGTAATTACTCACATATACATGGCGCTCCTCACCCCCGGCGACATTCTTGACGCATGACAAGACAAACCATCCATTTATTGATTTCGCGCGATTCTAAAAGCCTCCCCCGATGAGGCTCAAATCCAGGCATCCGAAACTTTTGGAATGGAAAATGCTCAAGGGGAAGCCGTGAAGTTCGGCAAAGACTTCTGCACAGTTGATCTGTCGAGTGTTTGGATATGAGTTTTCCGTGAATTCATCAGGCGCAAGCAAGTCGCGATGAGCACGGCAAACAAGGTTACATCGAACATAAATATTCATACGACAAGGATCGCATAATGGCTAAATTGGCAAAGAAAGCCGCACTTGTTGGATTCGACTGCTGCATTCCGAAACGTCTGGAAGCTCTCGTTGCAGAAGGTGCACTTCCGAATTTCAAAAAATTCATCGAGAGTGGAAGCTACATGTCGGAAGGATACAATCTGCCTACTGTAACTCCTCCATCCTGGGCAACAATATGCACCGGAGCATACCCAAGAACCCATGGTGTCGAAGACTATTACTACTACCTTGAAGGCGAAAGCCTCGAGCACAAGAAGACTTGCCAGGCCTTCGGCGCTGAAATCCTCACCGCGGAAACCATCTGGGACGCGTGGGACAAGGTGGGGAAGAAAAGCATTGTCGTGAACTACCCCATGTCCTGGCCCAACAAGATGCAGAACGGCGTCATGATCATGGGTCAGGGACTGTCCCCGGCCGAATCGCGCTGGGAGATGCTTGGCAACGCCCACAAGGAATTCCTCGCATCTGAAAGCGTCGTCTCCACCGACTTCTACCCAATGGGACTTCAGGTCCGTTTCGACGATGCCAAGGGATGGGCGAACCTCCCGGAGGGCGCGGAAGAACCCCTGGAAGCAGTCATGCACATGACCTTCAAGGAGTCCATGGACCCGCTTGAAAACCAGGTGTGGTACGGATTGACCTGGGAGAGCGACGACGACGGATACGATGTCTTCGCGCTTTGCCCTGAGAAGGATTTCTCCAAGGCATTTTTCGTGATCCGCAAGGGTGAATGGAGCGACGTGGTGCGCCACCCCTTCACCATCAAGGAAGACAAACGGACTGAAGACGGCACCTTCAGATGCAAGCTGCTCGAGCTTTCCGACGATGCTGAATCCTTCAAGCTCTACGTCACCGGCATTTCCGGGTTCAACGGGTTCATCTCTCCGCCGGAAGCGCGCGACCACATCAACCTTGCCGAGCATGTCATCTGCAACGACATCGGCCTGGTCGCCTTCATTCACGGCGTCATCGACATGGACACCGTGGTCGAAGTCGCCGAGTTCCATTCGCAGTGGCTTATCGAAGCGGCCACTTCGGTGCTCAAGGCCCATTCCGACTGGGACCTTTTCTACATGCACACCCACCTCATCGACTGGTTCTACCATGGCTGGCTCTCCGAGATGGAAAGCTCCGACCCGGTCATCCGCCAGCGCGCCTACGACATGGAGCGCAAGATCTACCAGATCGAGGACCGTCTGCTTGGCAAGATGATGGAGGCCTTCGGCGACGAGGCTCTGGTATGCCTCTGCTCCGACCACGGAGCCACTCCGTTGGGCCCCATATTCAACACCGCTGAGGCGCTGAAGCAGGCCGGGCTGTGCCACTACGAGCCCAAGACCTCCGAGAACTACTGGGAAATCTACGAGGAGTCGGAAGGGTTCAACTACACCCTGGACGTAACGAAATCCAAGGCCGTGCCCCAGCGCTACATGTTCGTGTACGTAAACATGAAGGACAAGTATCCCGGCGGCATCGTGCTCCCCGAGGAATACGAGACCGTGCGCAACCAGATCATCGACGCATTGCTTGACTACAAACACCCCGAGACCGGCGAGCGGCCGGTGCTCATGGCCATCCGCAAGGAGGACGCCAAGGTCTTCGGAATGGGCGGCGCCCAGGCCGGAGACGTGGTCTTCGTGCTCAAGCCCGAATACATGGCCGAGCACGGCTACGGCCTGCCCACCGGCGAGTCCGGCTGCGGAGAGCTTAAAAACGTGCTCATCTTCAAGGGCCCCAACATCAAGCGTAACTACCGCTACGAGCGCCCCCGCTGGCTGGCCGACATCGTACCGACCATCTGCTACGCCACCGGCAATCCCATCCCGGCCGACGCCGAGGGCGGACCGATCTACCAGATACTGGAAGATCCGAATCTGGTGAAGGGCAACTAGGACCGTGCGCCGGGCAGGACCATGCGGTCCGCTGCCTGTCGACGATGCATGAACCCACACGAAAGAAATTAAACCGGGCTCCAGGGCATTGGTTTTCCCGGAGCGAATAAGGAGACGAGTCATGGCTGAGAAGAAAGTAATCCTGCTTGTAGCCGGAAAAGTGAATACCGATGGCGACGGTGCTTCCTGGAAGAAATTCCAGAAAAAAGCCGTGGTTGTTACGAACTATACCGCTGGTGACGCCGCCGCCTTCGCGGCCAAGGTTCCCGGAGGAGTCAAGACCACCGCGGACGCACTGGCCGCCACGTTCGAAGGGGACACCGCTTTCGCCTATGTGGCTGCCGGCGACCTGGACGCTGCCGCTCTTGAAGACATCATGGGCAAGATTCTCGCCGCTGCCGACCGCCGCACCCTGGTGGTGCTGGCCGCGGCCAACACCCTGATGTTCTACGGCCTTGGCACCAACTCCAAGACCGCTTCCATCGACCGCGCCGCCAAGGTCGAGGACATCGTCCCCACCGCTGCCTACATAGCCGACCTGCCCCTGCCCGACGATACCACCGGGGCGGTTCTGTACCAGGTGCTCAAGGAAACCAACCTGAAGCTGAACGAATTTTTGAAGCTCAAGGAGGCTTTGACCAGGATGGAAGCGGCATTGCAGCGCGACAGCCGCGAACCCTGGGACAAGCACGACTGCGCATAGATCCCACACCCCTCATAACCCTCAACGCGGGATCACCACCTCCTCCCGCACACGCTGGATGGGCATGTGTTACAGGCACATGCCCATTCTCCGTTGCCAGTGACAGACCCAGAGCTGCAAGAACGAAGACCATGAAACAACACATTGGACTGAAACACATCACCAATTCCCTGCCCTGGAACCTCTGGCTCCTCTGCGCCGGAAGCTTCCTCTATGTCCTCGGCTACAACGGCATCGCTAGGCAGCACGAGTTCATCCCGGGGGGGCTCTACGGACTTGCGGTTCTCATACAGCAGGGTACGGGCATGTTTTCCGTGGCCTCCCTTTACGCCTTGTTCAACGTTCCCATCTTCATCCTGGCTCTGCATGGCGTCAGCAGGCGTTTTTTCCTGCTGAACCTCTTTTGCATGGCCGTGGTCGCCTGGCTCACCTCCGCTCTCCAGGTGGATTTTGCCATTCATGACCGCCTGCATGCGGCCATCGCGTCAGGAGCCCTGATGGGGGCCGGCTGCGGCGTCATCCTTCGCTCAAGCGGGGCTGGGGGGGGGCTGGACGTGCTGGCCGTGATGCTGAACCAGCGCTATGGGATACGATTTGGCCTTTTCTACTTCGTGGTGAACGTGCTGCTCATGCTGGCTGCCGCCACGCGCATCGAACCGGATCTTGTGGTGTCTTCAATCGTGCTGCAATGCATCTGTTCGGTGGTCACGGAGTACATTCTCTCGCTTTTCAACCAGCGTAAATCCGTGTGGATCATCTCGGCAAAGACCGAGGAAATCTCCCGCAGGCTGGCTGACGAGACCCCGCTGTCCGGAACGGTTATCCGTGGCCGCGGCATCTATTCCGGCAAAGAGATCGACATGCTCTACTCCATCGCCCACAACTTCCACATCAAGACCATCGAGGACATCGTCTACGACATCGACCCCGATGCCATTTTCGTGGTGGAGAACACCTTCACCGTGTTCGGAGGCAACATCGCGTCGCGCAAAAAGTACTGACCGGCAAATCCCTGAGAAAAACCTCAGATTCCGTATTGCTTCACCTTGCGCTGCAGGGTCCTCAGGTTGAGCCCCAGAACACGCGCGGTTTCCCCCTTGTGCCAGCGGCACTGCTCGAGGGTTCTTTGTATCATGGCCTTCTCCAGCCGTTCCACCGCGTCGTTGAGCGTTTCCGTATCGCGCAGCTCAATGTCCACCTCGCAACCCGGCAAGAGCTGGTTGCACAGCCGCACATCCGAAAAGTTGACTTCCCCAAAAGTGACGTAGCGGTCGAGCACATTGTGGAGCTCGCGGATGTTGCCGGGCCAGTCGTACTTCATCATGGCCATGCGAACGGCCGCCGACATGCTCACCGTCTTCTGGCCGCGCTCCTCGCAGCGGGCAAGGAACTTGTCGATGAGCAAGGGGATATCTTCGGGCCTCTCGCGAAGCGCTGGGATGTGGATGCTTAAGACGTGGATTCTGTAGAAGAAGTCGGCCCGCATGGTTTTTTCACGGACCATCTCCTTGATATCCTTGTGCGTGGCGGTGATGATCCTGAAATCGGAGCGCCTGGGGACCGTGTCGCCCACGGGCACGTACTGTTTGGTTTCGATGGCGCGCAGCAACTTGACCTGTAGGTTCAGGTTGAGCTCCCCGAGTTCGTCCAGAAAGAGCGTCCCCCCGTCCGCCGCCGCCAGATACCCCTGGCGATTGTCGTACGCCCCTGAGAACGCGCCTTTCTTATGCCCAAAGAATTCGCTTTCGAGCAGCTGCTCCGGGATGGCCCCGCAGTTGACGGGCACGTACTTGCCCTTGCGCCCGCTCATCTCGTGAATGGTCCGCGCGACCAGATCCTTGCCGGTGCCGGTTTCCCCGAAAATCACCACGTTGGTGTCGCTTTGGGCAGCCTTCAGAATGAGCTTGTAGACCTGCTGCATGGACAGGCTCATTCCCACGAGTTCCCCAAGCCCGCACCCCCCGTTCACCGAAGAGCGCAGCCGCTCGTTTTCCTCCTGCAAGGTGATTTCGCGCATCTTCTGGACGCTTACGTCCATGATGATACCTTCGAGCAGTACGGGTAGGCCGCTCTCCTCGAAGACCGGTTCACCCTGGTCCCAGAGCCATTTCGTCTCGCCATTGGCAGCGGTGACGCGGTACATGAGCTTATACGGCCTGCCCTGAAGGATGGCTTCGCGCTCCTCCTTGCGGACCCGCTCGACATCCTCAGGGTGCATCATGCGCTCTATGGTGTTCACCTTTTGGGTGATCAGCTCTTCGGGCGTGAACCCCAGCAGATCGATGCTCCCCCGGCTGACAAATTCAAGAACGTAGGAAAACTCTTCGCCGATCCGGCAACAATAGGCCATGCCCGGAAGATTGTTCAACAATCGCGTCAGTTTCCTCTCGCTTCGATGCAATTGCCTGCGAATATCGTCACCATCCGCGACTGCGGTGATTGCGCTGTCTTGTTCCGGGGCAAACTGATTCGGACCGTATGTGCTCATAATGTGGATTCCCGGGGTCTTCCTGTCATAGATGGTGTCAAATCTGTCGCTGCCAAAGCCTGGTAATGCTTGAAATTAAAATACGCAACGACAATTTCGTCGCGACCAGGACTTCCATTTCCATTCGTACAACGCACTGCGCCCCTTTCTGCTGTGATGCTGCATACGTGGCACTCCCTGTGCAATGTTTAAGAAAATTTCACATCCGGGAGGATACTCGGTGCCTGAATTCACCGGCCGGTCTCCAGCGGCGGCATTGGTTCAACGCGACCTTGATTTCGCCAAACTTGGCCTCATCTGGGGGCTCCTCTCCGGCATGCTGTGGGGCTTAAATAGCGTCGTGCTCGACCAGGGGCTCAAACACGGGCCTTTCGCGAATTCCGCCCTCTGGCTGCTGGCGCCGCTCACCGCCGCAGCCATGCACGACATTCTGGCAAGCTGTTGGCTTTTACTGTTCAACGTCTCCACTGGACGAATCCGCGAAATCGGGCGCAGCCTCTTCACCCGGCCGGGGATCAAGATCTGCTTGGCCGCGCTGTTCGGAGGCCCGCTCGGCATGGGCGGATACATCATCGGGATCAAGCTTGCCGGCCCCGCGTACGTCCTGCCCATCACCTCGCTGTACCCGGCGGTCGCTTCGGCCTTGGCAATGGTGTTCCTCAATGAGCGCATAAGCCTGAGGGCCTGGCTGGGACTGGCGCTCTGCGTCGCCGGAGCCATCATCATTGGCTATTCGCCGCCTGACGCCTCCCCGGGAAACGATTTCTACATCGGCATTGCCATGGCCATAGTAGCCACGTTCGGCTGGGGCACTGAAGGCGTTTTGTCCACCAGCGGCATGGACCTGCTGGACCCGGCCGTGGCCTTGAACATCCGCCAGCTGGTGTCTGGCGTGGCCTACATGCTTATCATCCTCCCGCTCCTCGGGGGCTGGCTGGTACTCGAAGATGCCCTGGCAGCTCCCTCGTCGCTCATCCTCCTGGGCGCTGGCGGACTTGGCGCTGCTTCGTACATGCTTTGGTACCGGTCCATGAACATGACCGGGGTGAGCCGGGCAATGGCCCTCAATGTGACCTACGCGCTCTGGGGCATCCTTTTCAGCGCCCTGTTCTCCGATACGACCATCACCCTGGCCCTCACCGTGGGCGCAGTGACCATCACCACCGGCATGATCCTGGTCGTCGGCAACATCAAGGAAATGACCAACCTGCGTAACGGCGCATAGCCAAGGACCGGCATTCATGTTCGGATTCAAGCCACCGCTCAAATTCATGATCGTTAAGTCCCTGCTCGACTCCAAAGGCAAAAACGCCAAGGAGATCCACGACCATCTCAAACATGATTACGGCGCCGAAAAGCAATTGAGCATTGAATCTGTTGAAAACCATCTCCAGACTTTAAAGACCGTTGGAGTTGTAAAAGTCGTATCAGTCAACCGAGGGGAGGACGAGGAACTCGTTATCCAGTATAGTATCACGAAAAACGGCAGAGCTCTCATAAGCAAATCGTTGCTGTAATCTGTAAATAACGTATATGCTCAGGAGCGCACTACAATGATGTTTCTCCTTCCTACAACTGTAAGAACGAGTACAAAAATTATCCTACTCGTACTTGTGCTTTCTTCATTTACCGCAATTGTGGGGATATACAGCATATTCGGACTTGCTACCGTTAAAGAACAAACCGACAAGCTTTCAAACCTGGAGCTTCCTGGAACATACTACATAGGCCGCCTCCACATTGAACTCTTCAGTATTGCCATGGTTGAAAAAGACATCCTCGTTACGGTGGAAGACTCGGACCTGGCCAAACACGAGAAACGCCACAAGGAGGAGATGGCCCGCTTCGCCGCTGACCTGGAACAGGCGAAAGGATACTTCTGGACCGAGGAAGGCCAGACGGCTTTCCAAAAAATGGTCGATGCCGCTGACGCATGGAAGCGGGTGAACATCGAGGTGGTCCGGCTGGCCCTCTCCAGGTGGGACACCAAGGCCACGGCATTGTCCACCGGCGAAGCCAACAAGAAGCTCCAGGCCGTGGAGCAATGCCTCGAAACGCTCAGCCAGATCAACAAAGCAAACGCGGCCAGGCAGATCGAAATCATCGACGCCACCACCGGGAAAATCAAGCAGACGGCTTTCGCGGCCATCGCCGTCTGTGTCTGCCTCGGGCTCGGAATGGGACTTCTCTTCGCCAGGACGCTCAAAAAGCAGCTGGGAGAAGAACCGAAGGTGCTTGCGGACGTGGCGCAGCGCATAGCCATGGGGGATCTGGATGTAGCCGGAGATTCGGGAAGCGCAGCCAGCGGGGTTTACAAGGCCATGTTGCAGATGAGCGGCAACCTGAAATCCAAAATTCGCGAGGCACAAGAAAAAACCAGCGAAGCCGCGGAAGAGGCTTCACGCGCCACCAGCGCCCTGGCCTCCGCGGCCGAGGCGCATGCCAAATCGGAATCCGCCAAGCGCGAGGGAGTTCTCCTGGCCGCCAACTCCGTCCAGCAAATTGCTGAAAGGCTGTCCGTTGCCACGGAAGACCTCATAAGCCGCATAGACCAATCCAGCAAAGGCGCCGAGCATCAGGCGGCCCGGACCGGCGAAACCGCCTCGGCCATGGAGGAGATGACCGCTTCGGTTCTCGAGGTGGCCCAGAATGCCTCCCATGCTTCGGAAACGGCTCATTCGGCCAAGGCCAAAGCCCAGGAGGGAGCTCGCGAGGTCGGGCAAGTCATTCGCGAAATCGGGGATCTCCAGAAACAAGCCCAGGAATTACGCATGGATATGAGCATGCTCGGCACCCAGGCACAGGGGATCGGGAACGTGCTCAATGTCATCACCGACATAGCGGACCAGACAAACCTGCTGGCCTTGAACGCGGCCATCGAGGCTGCCCGGGCCGGGGAAGCCGGCAGGGGGTTCGCCGTCGTGGCTGATGAAGTCCGTAAGCTGGCGGAGAAGACCATGACGGCCACCAAACAGGTTGGCGACGCCATTGCCGGCATCCAGAGCGGAACTACGAAGAACATCGGCAATGCGGCGCGCGCCGTGGAGATCGTCGAATCAGTCACGACTCTGGCGACGCGGTCTGGCGCCTCGCTCTCTGAAATCGTTCAGCTCATTGACCTGACCTCGGACCAGGTGCGAACCATCGCCACCGCGTCGGAACAGCAGTCGGCCACAAGCGAACAGATCAACAGGGCCTTGGAGGAAGTGAGCCACATTTCGAATGCGACATCGGAAGCGATGGAGCATTGCTCGACCTCCGTCGACATGCTTCTCTCACAGGCCCAGAGCCTCAATTCGCTTGTGGAACAAATGCTGTCTGAATGACATGGGCGCGAACAAGCAGTCTCTGCCGTACAGCTTTTGATCATTGCCCGACTGTGGGGTTCCGCGTCTTCCTTGGCGCCACTTGGCGTCAAGGAAGACGTTCGACCATCACGTATCAGGGGACAGGCAGAGGTGGTTCCAAGATTTCCCCCTCCCATATCCCTCCACCTTCGCCATTGAGTTGAACTCTCTCTTCTTTCCCTCAGTTGTGGCCTGGCACTGCAAGGACTCTATGTGCACTCTTCAGGCCATCATGTCATGAGTCATGCCAATTTTGTCGTCTCCAATAACCACTAATAATTGAGATAATAAATGCAGACGACAGCTTTGTCGCACCGGACTTTTCCCGCAAGCACAAAACACCTCGCAATGTCGCATTTCACCGTCTTTATCCGAAGTGGCATTTCCTGTGCAAACAGCAAAGAAATCAGCGCCTTTCAGCGGGGGAATGGTGGTTGAACTGACCAATCCCGCATTCGCATATGAAAACACACTCTAAGCACATCGTGATCAAGCAAACACTTCTTCCGCCGCCATGCGCGCGGTGAAACAAAGACATACCCGCCAAGCGTCAAACAAGAACCTTTTCTAACTTGCCAGCCCACTCAACCGTTGCGAGACGGTTTGCCGGGAGCGCTCGCAGGACAACTCACGAACTGGCGGAGCAAGTACGAGGAAACGCATGAGGTATTACGGCGAGGAGGCCTTGGGCCTCATCGAGACTCTGGGAATGGTCCCGGCGATCAACGGGGCGGACAGGATGCTCAAAGCGGCCAATGTCGCCTTGATCGCCTATGAAAACGTAGGCTCCACCCTGGTTGCCGTCATGGTGAAGGGGGATGTGGCCGCCGTGAAGGCCGCAGTGGATGCTGGGGCGGCTGGGGCAGCAGAAATTGGCAAGCTTACGGCCCGCAACGTCATGCCCCGCCCAATCCGTGGGGTTGGCGACATCGTTTCCGTGCATGCCGTGGACGATGCGCACCACCAGGAAAACGGCAAGCACCGGCCCAGGGCGCTTGGTCTCATTGAAGTGTTCGGCATCGTCTTTGTCCTGGAAGCAGCGGACGCCATGCTGAAAACAGCGGATGTGGAACTCGTCGGCTACGAAAACGTCGCTTCGGGATACATCTCGGTTCTGGTTCAGGGGGATGTTGCCGCGTGTACCTCGGCGGTGGAAGCCGGAGTGAAGGCCGTCGAAGAGATGGGAGCCACGGTCTACAGCTCTGTTGTCATTCCCTCGCCCCACCCGAGCCTGGCCAGCATCCTTAAACGATACGACCTTGAGAATCTCCTTCCCCACTGAACCGAATGCCCAGGATTCTTGACT
The DNA here is from genome assembly GCA_016208105.1 of Desulfovibrio sp. Taxonomy (NCBI): domain Bacteria; kingdom Pseudomonadati; phylum Thermodesulfobacteriota; class Desulfovibrionia; order Desulfovibrionales; family Desulfovibrionaceae; genus Desulfovibrio; species Desulfovibrio sp. The sequence continues at coordinate 44,787 of JACQYS010000023.1, read as the reverse complement.
CCACGCGCGCAACAAGCGCCCCCACCTTGCACCGCAGGCAGGAGAGACATTCATGATTGTCGACAATGATTTGCTCTCCATTCAGCACGCCAGAATCATCGCTGAAAACGCCTTTGAGGCGCAAAGGAAGCTGGCGGCGTTTCCTCAGGAGAAGCTGGACGAAATCGTCGAGTACGTGGCTGACGCGGTCGAAGCGCATACCCAGACCCTTGCGGTCTTGTCTCATGAGGAAACGGACTACGGTAGATGGCAGGACAAGTGGGTGAAGAACCGCTTTGTCTGCGGCCATGTACGCGAACGGTTGCGGGGCATGCGCTGCGTGGGCGTCATAGGTGAAGACAGGCAGAGCCGCATCATGGATGTCGGCATCCCGGTCGGGGTGATCGCAGCCCTCTGCCCGGCGACCAGCCCGGTTTCCACAACCATCCATAACACGTTGATTGCCTTGAAGTCTGGTAACGCCATCATTTTCTCTCCCCACCCAAGGGCCGTGAAATGCATCGAAAAGGTGCTGCACATTATGATCGACGCAGCGCAGGCCCATGGTCTGCCTGAGGGGGCCCTTGCCTGCCTGCACCCGGTGACAAAAAGCGGGACCCTTGAGCTGATGAACCACAAGGCGGTCTCGCTCATTATGATCACAGGGGTGCCGGGCATGCTTCATGCGGCCCGGAATTCTGGCAAGCCCCTCGTGTATGGGGGAACCGGCAACGGCCCGGCCTTTGTTGAACGCACCGCCGACATCCAGCAGGCAGCCAAGGACATTGTTGCGAGCAAAACTTTTGATAACGGCATCGCCGCCTCGGCGGAACAGTCCATCGTGGTGGACGCCTGCATCGCCCGCGATGTAAGGCGCGCCTTGCAGGACAATGGCGCCTACTTCATGTCCGAGGAAGAATCGCACAAGCTAGCCGTGCTTTTCTGCCCGGATGGAAGGCCAAATGCAGGGGTAATAGGCCTGTCTGCCGGAACCCTGGCCCAGAAGGCGGGTTTTTCGGTTCCGGCTGATGTGACGGTTCTAATCGCGGAAAGAAAATACGTCTCCGATGCGGACCCCTTTTCCAGGGAAACGCTCTCCCCTGTCCTGGGCTTCTACGTGGAGGACGACTGGATGCACGCCTGCGAAAAGTGCATCGAATTGCTCCTTTACGAAAGAAATGCCCACACCATGGTCATTCATTCCAACGACGAAGAAGTCATCCGCCAGTTCGCCCTGAAAAAGCCCGTGGGCAGGCTCCTGGTGAATACGCCGGCCGCATTCGGCGGCATGGGCGCTACCACTAACCTCTTTCCCTCCATGACCTTGGGCAGCGGCTCCGCCGGATACGGAATCACCTCGGACAATGTGAGTCCGCTGAACCTCATATACACGCGCAAGGTTGGTTATGGCGTGCGGCAAATGCCTGCCATGGACGGCAGCATCTCAGAGCAGGAGAAACCCGACCCGCAAAAGAGCATGCCCGGCGGCAGCGACCACTCCATGAGCTCGGAAACCATACACCAGCTCCTGAAAGAAGTGATCCGGGTCATGAACGACCCTGCGGCCCGATGATCAAAGGTACCCTGTAGAACGGAGGCAACAACGTGGATCTTCGAGATTTTTCAAATAAGCTTGCAGAGGCGACAAAGAAACTGACTCCTGAAGAGCGTGCCTCTTTGAAAAAGATATTTGAGGGCGTTTCCGCGGAGGTTCTGAAAACTCCACCAGTGAAGCACATGCCTGAGTCCTCCGGCGGCTCAGGCATTCCGGATGGCCCCACGGAACGACACGTCAAGCTCAAGGAGACCTTCCTCAAGCAGGTTCCCAGCATCACCACCCACCGTGCCCGGGCCATCACCCAGATCGCCAAGGAGCATCCCGGTATGCCCAAGGCCATCCTGCGCGGAAAGAGTTTTCGCCGCTCGTGCGAAACCGCTCCTCTCGTCATCCTGGATCAGGAACTGATCGTGGGCGCCCCAAACGGTGCCCCCCGGGCGGGAGCGTTCTCCCCGGACATCGCCTGGCGCTGGATGGAAAACGAGATTGATACAATCGCCACCCGCCCGCAGGACCCGTTCTACATCTCCGGAGAAGACAAGCGGATCATGCGCGAAGAGATCTTTCCCTTCTGGAAAGGCAAGTCCGTGGATGAGTACTGCGAAGATCAATACAGGGAAGCCGGCCTGTGGGAACTCTCCGGCGAATCCTATGTTACGGACTGCTCCTACCACGCAATAAACGGCGGAGGTGACTCCAACCCCGGCTACGACGTCATCCTGATGAACAAGGGGATGCAAGATATCAAGCGTGAGGCCGAAGAGCATCTCGCCAAGCTTGATTATGAGAACCCCGAGGATATCGACAAGATCTATTTCTACAAATCCATCATCGACACCGCCGAAGGGGTGATGATCTACGCCAAACGGTTGTCCCAGTATGCGGCGGAGCTGGCCGCCAGGGAACAGAACCCCAAGCGCAAGGCCGAACTGCAGAAGATTTCCGAAGTGAACGCCAGGGTGCCGGCCCATAAGCCCAGCACGTTCTGGGAGGCCATCCAGGCGGTCTGGACCATCGAATCCCTCCTCGTGGTGGAGGAGAACCAGACCGGCATGTCCATCGGACGCGTGGACCAGTACATGTACCCCTTCTACAGGGCGGACATCGATTCCGGCCGCATGACCGAGTACGAGGCCTTCGATCTCGCCGGCTGCATGCTGATCAAGATGTCCGAGATGATGTGGATCACCAGCGAAGGGGGCTCAAAGTTTTTTGCCGGGTACCAGCCCTTCGTCAACATGTGCGTGGGCGGCGTGACCCGCGAAGGCCGCGACGCCACAAACGACCTCACCTACCTGCTCATGGACGCGGTGCGCCATGTCCGGATCTACCAGCCCTCCCTGGCCGCCCGGGTGCACAACAAGTCCTCGCAGCGCTATTTGAAGAAGATTGTGGATGTCATCCGTTCAGGCATGGGCTTTCCCGCGGTCCATTTCGACGATGCCCACATCAAGATGATGCTGGCCAAGGGCGTTTCCATCGAGGATTCCCGCGACTACTGCATTATGGGCTGTGTGGAGCCACAGAAGTCCGGCCGACTCTACCAGTGGACATCCACGGCCTACACCCAATGGCCCATATGCATTGAACTGGTGCTCAACCGCGGCGTCCCCCTCTGGTATGGCAAAAAGGTCTGCCCGGACATGGGGGGCTTAAGCGAGTTTGATACATACGAAAAGTTCGAGGCCGCGGTAAAGGAGCAGATCAAGTTCATCACCAAGTGGTCGAGCGTGGCCACTGTCATCTCCCAGCGCGTCCACAAGGAGCTTGCGCCCAAACCCCTGATGTCGCTCATGTACGAAGGATGCATGGAGTCAGGGAGGGACGTCTCCGCCGGAGGCGCCATGTACAACTTCGGCCCCGGGGTGGTCTGGAGCGGTCTGGCCACATACACCGACTCCATGGCTGCCATCAAAAAGCTCGTATTCGACGACAAGAAATACACGCTGGAGCAGCTAAACACTGCCCTGAAGGCGAACTTCGAGGGCTTTGACAAAATAAAGGCCGACTGCCTGGCCGCCCCCAAATACGGCAACGACGACGACTACGCCGACCTCATCGCGGCGGATCTGGTCTATTTTACCGAAGCGGAGCACCGCAAGTACAAGACGCTCTACTCCATATTGAGCCACGGCACCCTTTCCATCTCCAACAACACCCCCTTCGGCCAGTTGCTTGGGGCATCGGCCAACGGCCGCGAAGCCTGGATGCCTCTCTCCGACGGAATAAGCCCCACCCAGGGCGCGGACGTCAAAGGACCCACGGCCATCATCAAATCCGTCTCCAAGATGACCAACGACAGCATGAACATCGGCATGGTGCACAACTTCAAGCTGATGTCCGGCCTGCTCGACACGCCGGAAGGCGAGAACGGCATCATCACCCTTATCCGCACCGCCTGCATGCTGGGCAACGGAGAAATGCAATTCAACTACTTGGACAACGAAGTGCTCTTGGATGCCCAGAAGCATCCGGAGAAGTACCGTTCTCTCGTTGTGCGGGTGGCAGGATACAGCGCTTTCTTCGTGGAACTGTGCAAGGACGTGCAGGACGAGATCATCAGCAGAACAATGCTGCACAGCATATAAGTGGACAAGAGATGCCTGAAGTATTTCCCGTTCAAGCAACAGAGACGCCCGCATGATTGAGAGAAAGGCGCTCATCTTCAACATCCAGAAGTACAATACGCATGATGGGCATGGCGTACGGACTCTGGTGTTCTTCAAGGGGTGCCCTCTGCGCTGCAAGTGGTGCTCAAATCCCGAAGGTCAGGTTCGACAATATCAGGTGCTCTTCAAAAAAAACCTCTGTGTTCACTGCGGTGCCTGCGTCCCGGTCTGTCCTGTGGGGATCCACAAAATGCCGCCACACTCCAGGCAGCATGAAATCGCACGCAACATCGAATGCATCGGCTGCCGAAAATGCGAGGAAGCCTGCACTGTGTCCGCTCTGGCTGTGTCCGGAGAAAAGAAAACCATATCGGAACTCGTAGAGATCATTGAGGAAGACAAGCCATTCTATGACATGTCCGGCGGTGGTGTGACCCTGGGTGGCGGCGATCCGCTCATGCAGCCGGAAGCGGCGGCCAACCTGCTTATGGTGTGCAGGCAGCGAGGGATAAACACAGCCGTGGAGACCTGCGGGTATGCCAGGCCAGAAACCCTGATGAAAATCGCCGAATACACGGACCTCTTTCTCTATGACGTGAAACACATGAACTCAGAACGTCATTATGAGCTGACAGGGGTGCGCAACGAATCGATCCTGAGCAATCTTAAAATGCTTTTTGAGTACAGACACAATGTACGGATCAGGATTCCGCTTTTGAAGGACGTCAATGACACTATGGATGACTGCCGCAAGCTCATTCAGTTCCTGATGCCATTCAAAGATTTTAAGAATTTTAAAGGAATAGACATCCTCCCCTACCACAAGCTTGGCACCAACAAATACAGCCAGCTGGGGTGGGACTACAGAATGGGTGGCGACCCCGTGTTGAACAGCACGGACCTGGACCGAATAACGGCCTGTTTCGACGAACATGATCTTCGGGTTTCCGTGCTGAGACATTGATGAACAACGCGGTGCACATCTTACGCGCGTGAGGAGGATAACGCTGTGACGGCACTTGGACTCATAGAAACAAAAGGCCTTCTTGCTGCCATTGAATGCGCTGACGTCATGCTCAAGGCCGCGAATGTGCGCCTTTTGGAAAAGAATCTCGCGGGCGGCGGGCTCGTGACCATCTCCATCGCGGGCGATGTGGCCGCAGTGAAGGCCTCCGTGGACGCCGCCGTGACCGCTGCTCAGCGCATCGAGGGCTTTGTCCTGGTTTCCTCGCACGTCATCGCCCGCCCAGACGAAGAACTTTCGCGCATCCTCGCCCTGGGCGAGACGCCAAAAGCGCCCCGCCCCACCTCCCCCAGGGCCGCAGCGAAAACCGGAGGCGGCGGGCACGCCCCGCCCGTCGTCTCCGGAACAGCGCTCCCTGACGCGGCGAAGCTTAAGAGGATGAGCGCTAAGTCGCTTAAGGAGATAGCCGCTTCCCTGGCCGGATTCCCCATAACCCAGGAAGAAATGGCCTCAGTCAGCAAGACGGATCTGGTCGAAGCAATCATCGCTGCCAGCAGGCAGGAAGAGGAGTAGGCGCATGGTAGACAAGGATTTGCTGTCCATTCAGGAAGCCCGTTCCCTGGTGCGCAGCGCGCGAAAGGCTCAGGCTGAATTTGTAGAGCTCGGTCAGGAGCGGGTTGACGCCATTATCAAAGCCATTGCCCAAGCCACCGCCGCGCAGGCGGAAGCGCTTGGCGCCCTGGCCGTGGAAGAAACCGGTTTCGGGAAGGTCCTGGACAAGAAAGCCAAGAACATCCTTGCCAGCACGCAGCTCTACGATGCCATCAAGGACATGAAGACCATTGGCGTACTCAGGGAGGACAAGGCGAACAAGATCGTTGAGATCGCCATGCCCATGGGCGTGATCGCGGGAATCATTCCCTCCACCAACCCCACGTCGACGACCATCTACAAGTCCATCATAGCGCTCAAATCCGGCAACGCCATTGTTTTCACCCCTCACCCCAGCGCACGCAAATGCATCGGCAAAACCGTGGAGATAATCCGGGACGTCCTGGTTTATTGCGGTGTGAGTGAAAACCTTGTCAGCGTCATGAGCGTCCCCACCATCGAGGGCAGCCATGAGCTCATGAAGATCGTGGACTTGATCCTGGCCACGGGCGGCCCGGCCATGGTGAAGGCCGCCTACAGCTCAGGCACTCCCGCCCTGGGCGTGGGCGCGGGCAACGTGCCTGCCTTTATCGAGAGGAGCGCCAATATCGAGGACGCCATCACCAAGATATTCGCCAGCAAGACCTTTGATAACGGCACGGTGTGCGCTTCGGAGCAGGCCATCATAACCGAGACTGTGATCGCCCAGAAGGTCAAGGCAACGCTGATCTCCCAGGGCGCCTACTTCCTGGAGGGCGAGAAGCTTGAAAAGGTCAAGCGGGTGATGGAGCGCCCCAACGGGGCAATGAACCCCGACATCGTGGGCCGGGACGCCGCCTATATCGCCCGTATCGCGGGAATCGATATTCCCCAGGGAACCCGCCTGCTGGTTTCAGACGAAAAGGGCGTGGGGCCTCAGTACCCATTTTCCAAGGAAAAGCTCACCGCACTGCTCGGTTTCTATGTGGTGAACGACTGGAAAGAAGCCTGCGAACTCTGCCACGCGCTTTTAAAAAACGGCGGGATCGGCCACTCCCTGGCCATTCATTCTCAGAATGAAGAGGTTATCCGGGAGTTCGGCATGAAAAAGCCCGTTTCCAGACTCCTGGTCAACACCCCGTCCACCCAGGGCGCGGTGGGCATAACCACAGGCCTTTTCCCCTCGTTCACTTTGGGCTGCGGCACAGTAGGCGGAAGCTCCACCTCGGACAACGTCACGCCGCTGAACCTCATGAACATCAGAAGAGTGGCCTACGACCTCGGAAACATGCCTTGCCCGGCCGCTCCGGTGAAGACGGACGCCTCCTCCATCGACGTCAATGCCATCACGGCAATGATCATAGAGCAGTTGAAGAAAATGGCGTGAGCGCAGTTAGGGAATTAATCAGTATATAAAGCAACTTAGAATACTCTTTAAAAGGAGCGAGTATGTCGACGCAGACTGCATTGGGAATGGTTGAGACCAGAGGACTTGTTGGCGCAATCGAAGCGGCGGACGCCATGGTGAAGGCCGCCAACGTGACCCTTATCGGCCGCTCGCAGGTGGGCGCCGGGCTTGTGACCGTCATGGTCCGCGGTGATGTGGCTGCGGTCAAGGCGGCAACGGACGCGGGCTCGGCAGCTGCCTCCCGGGTGGGGGAACTGGTCAGCGTTCACGTGATCCCGCGCCCTCACAGCGAAGTGGAAATGATTCTCCCCAAGGTCGAAGGGTAGCACGCCATGGAAGTCCTGACGGGATTCTTCTCTGAGAGGGCGTTTCAGACAAGGAGCTCCCGAGGATTTCACAGTGGAGGGGGGCAGGCCCTTGCGCCCTCCCCTCCATTGCTTTGCGCGAAAGAGAGAACACGCCGGAACCACCGGCATGCGGAGCCTGACATGTACGAGAAAGCCGTACAGGACATCCTGGAGGGTATCCTGAGAAACGTCGTCGAACAGCTGGGCGACCAGAATTCAAGTGAGCTGCCCTGTTTCGACGTCTTCGAGGCCATACCTGTGGAGCTTTCGGCACGCCATGTCCATCTGAGCGAGAAGGACGCCCTGGCCCTTTTCGGCGGCCCCCCGACCCCTGTCCGGGAGCTCTCCCAGCCGGGGCAATATTTGTGCAAGGAGCGGGTGCGGCTCATCGGCCCCAAGGCGGTCATCGACAATGTGGCGGTCCTGGGGCCCGTGAGGGGCAGCTCCCAGGTGGAGATATCCAGGACCGACGCGCGAACCCTTGGTACCGACACTCCGGTTCGCCAGTCCGGCGACACAGCCGGGACTCCAGGTATCATCCTGGCTTCCCAGACGGGCATAGTAGGTCTGGAAGAGGGTCTCATAGTCGCAGCCCGCCATATCCACATGACGCCCCAGGAAGCCAAGCGCTTCGGCGTGTCAGATAACGAAAGGGTCTGTGTCCGCCTTAATGGAGAACGCCCCGTGATCCTCGAGGATGTGGTGGTGCGCGTCAGCGACACGTTCAGCCTGGCCATGCACATAGACCTGGACGAGGGCAACAGCGCCGGCTGGAACGCCAATGTGTCCGGCAGGATAATAGGGAAGAAAGAGGCCGGGAATGGATTTTGCCACCATTGATTCTAAAATCGCGGCTCTTGAGCGCTGCATAGAGAGCACAGTGCCCGTGAGTGCGGACGAGACGCTCCACGTGGGAGTGGACCTCGGCACGGCCTACATCGTGGTGGTGGTCTTAAACAGCGCGAAAGAGGCCGTGGGCTGCGCCATGGAATTCGCCCAGGTGATCAGGGATGGCATCGTGGTGGACTACACCGGGGCCACCCAGATTGTTCGAAAACTTGTGGGGCAGCTGGAAAAACGCCTGGGACGCACCCTCACCCATGCCGCCATTGCCGTTCCGCCCGGCACGGGAGAGGGCACATGCAAGACCCATCGTTATGTGGTGGAGGCCGCCGGATTGGAAGTGACCGGCGTTCTGGACGAACCCACGGCGGCCAATGCCGTGCTCGGAGTGACAAACGGCGTGATCGTGGACATCGGCGGCGGCACCACCGGCCTTTCAATCCTTGAAGACGGCAAGGTGGTTTACGTGGCGGACGAAGCCACGGGAGGAACCCACCTCACCCTGGTGCTGGCGGGCAATTACCGGGTGAGCTTCGAAGAAGCAGAGGATCTGAAAAAACAGGAAGACCGCCAGGAGGATATTCTTCCCCTGGTTCGCCCGGTGCTTCAGAAAATGGCCTCCATCGTCAGCAGCCATATCCAGGGGCGCGATATTTCAGCCATTTACCTGGTGGGGGGGACCTGCTGCCTGAAAGACATGGAAAAGGTGATGCACTTTGAGACCGGAAAGCCGGTCTACAAGCCCGCCAACCCCTTTCTGGTCACGCCCCTGGGCATAGCCATGAACTGCGGCGCGTAGGAGAACCCCGTGGACGTTCAGGAACTGGTTCGCGCCATTGCAAAGGAAGTTCTCAAACAGATTCGCAAGGAGGCTGACAAGGCCTGCGTCATGGTTCTGGGCACAAGAGACCAGGCTCTGGCCGCAAAGGTCCGGGAATGCCTGGGTGAAGAGACTGACGTGCTCTTCCTGGGCGAAGAGGCTGAAAAACGTGCCTCTGTGCGTTACATCCTCCCCCTCCTCTCCTGCAGTGCGATGGCTGATCTGGCCTGCGGCAAGGCCATCGGGCCCTTCCTGACCGAGGCGCTACGGCTTCTCCTCACAGGAACCGAGGTTCACGTTCTGGACTTCGAGTACAAAACCTACCGCGAAACAGCTCCAGCGTCCTTGTACGGCCTGTATGAGTCCTATGAAAAAGCGTTGGCCTCGTACGGAATGAAGCAGTTCAGGCGGGAACTTCCAGCTACTGTCAGGCATTGGGAAAACCTTGTGACCGAGCAGACCGTCATAGAGGCACGGGAGGCGGGAGCAACTGTTCTCTGGGTTCCGGTGACGGCAAAGGTGACCCCCCTAGCGGCCGATGCGGCCAGAAGCATGAACATAAACATTGTGTACCGTTCATGAGGGCGACGGGAATATGATTATTGGAAAAGTTATCGGCAATGTGTGGGCTACCCGCAAAGAAGAAACCTTAAGCGGCTTGAAGCTGATGATCGTCAAGCGCATGGACCTTGCTGGCGGCGGCGAGCATGAGAGCTTTGTCGCTGCGGACTGCGTGGGCGCCGGCATTGACGAGCGTGTGCTTGTGGTCACGGGCAGTTCCGCGCGCAAGGCTCTTAGAAACACCGACACCCCCATGGATGCGGCCATCATCGCCATCATCGATGAAGTGGAAGTGAGGCCGGAGGGCTAACGCATGGACACGCTGGGCATCGTGGAAAGCAAAAGCATTGCCGCCGGCGGGGAGCTGGCGGACGCCATGGTGAAGGTGGCTTCCGTGGAGCTTGTCCGCGCCACGACCATCTGTTCCGGCAGATACATGATCCATGTGGCCGGTGACCGCGAGGCTGTGGAAACCTCGGTTCGAGTGGCCCGTGAATCAGGGCGCGTTCTGGCTGGAAGCTTCGTCATTTCCAACGTGTCCTCCCAGGTGATCGACGTTCTGAAAAAGAGCTCCATGGCCAAAGAGGGTGATGCGCTGGGCATCATCGAGTGCCGCACGGTCTCTTCCGGGGTGGCGGCGGCGGACAGTGCCGTGAAACGCTCCGTCGTAAGCCTGCTGCGCCTTGTCATGGGCCAGGGCATCAACGGCAAATCCTATTTCGTCATCAGCGGGGACGTGGCTTCCGTTGAGGAAGCTGCCGAGGCCGCCAAATCGGCATTGGGCAAGGACCTTGTCGAGGCGGTGGTGATACCTAGGCCCAGCGCCTCTGTGGTTCAGGCTTTAACAAGCGTTGCGAGGTTATAAATGGGAAAGAAACTCGTTGGGACAGACAACCTGGATGAAGCAATCTGCCAGGCGACCGGCAAGGTATACGCCGACGGGACGATCATCCTGACGCCCGGCGCCAAAGACGAATTGTCAAAGAGAGGGGTCCCCATCGTCTACGGGCCCGCACCGGAAAGAGCGGAATGCGCGCCTACGCCCATGGCTGAGGCAGCGTCTCCGGGCCTGGAGAAGCTCGTCCTGGCCGTATCCGCAATACTGAACACGCAATACGGGATCAAAAATCCTGAGCAGTTGAAGGTCTTGAGCTGTCAGGTGGTCAAAACCATCAAAGAAAACATCTGAGCAGAGAAATAAAGAAGGAGAACCATATGAACGCGTTGGGAATGGTCGAAACCAAAGGTCTTGTTGGAGCCGTTGAAGCCGCGGATGCCATGGTCAAAGCCGCCAATGTGGTGCTTGTCGGCCGCGAGCAGGTTGGCAGCGGGCTCGTGACCGTGCTTGTGCGGGGAGATGTGGGCGCGGTGAAGGCCGCCACGGACGCTGGCGCCGCTGCCGCCGGGCGTGTTGGCGAACTGGTGAGCGTGCATGTGATTCCCCGCCCTCACAGCGACGTGGAGAAGATTCTTCCAAAACGTCCCGCCTAGCGGGAGGCCTTTCACTCTCGGCTCGGATCCACTTTCGGGCCGGACACCTTTTGGAGGAATCGAGGGGTGACTCAGTTTTTTGGCAAAACAAAGATCTGCTATGGCCCGGGCGCTCTTGAGAGCCTTGAGCAACTGCCGGCCAAGCGGGCCTTCATCGTAACGGACCCCGTCATGGTGAAGGCCGGTTTTACGGACCGCATCCAGAGCCATCTGGACAGGTCCGGGATCGGACACAGCACGTTTGATGATGTGGGGCCGGACCCTTCCCTGGAAACGGTCACCAAGGGGACGCTCCATTATCTTAGGGACCAGACCGACCTGGTGATCGCCCTTGGGGGAGGCTCGGTCATCGATGCGGCCAAGGCCATCATGTTCTTTGCCCACAAAGCGGGCAACAAGACGGCAAAGCCGCTGCTGGTGGCCATTCCCACCACCAGCGGCACCGGTTCCGAGGTGACATCGTTCTCCGTGATCACGGACAAGGCCAATGAGGTGAAAATCCCCCTCAATGACGAGCTCTTGATTCCGGACATGGCCATTCTGGATGCGCGCTTCACGCGGACGGTCCCTCCTCCCGGGACGGCTGCGACCGGGATGGACGTACTGACCCATGCCATCGAGGCCTATACCTCTCTGCAGGCCAACGCGTTTACGACCATCTACGCGGAATATGCCATCCGCTATGTGTTCCGTTATCTTTTCAGGGCCTTCCAATGCGGGGACGACATGGAGGCCCGGGAAATGATGCTCCTGGCGTCCTGCATGGCGGGCATGGCCTTCAACAACAGCGGCTTGGGGCTCACCCACAGCATTGCCCACAGCCTGGGGGGCCTGTTTCATATCCCTCACGGTCTGGCCAATGCGGTGATCCTTCCCTACGTGGTCCGGTTCAACAGCTTTCACGTGGGCGTGAAGTATCGGGAGATTGCCGAGATCGCGGGCATTCCCGCCGCCACGGTGGAAGAGGGGACCACGAACCTCATTCAGGCGATACGGGAGATGAACGATTCCATGGGCATCCCCAACCACATACGCGCCTTGAACATCGATGAAGCCGTCTTCCGGGAGCACCTGGATGTGATGGCCAAAAACGTTCTGGAGGACATCTGCACTGGGGGCAATCCAAGAAGACCATCCCACGAGGACGTAAAGAGGCTTCTGGAGCAGGCCTGGTAAGGGCATCATCCCGATGTCTCCCAATTGGTTGGCTGTGACTTGAAAAGGCGACTGTTCGTTCACCCGGGCAGCAAGGAAAAGCTATGAGAGAGCGGATTGTTGAAAAGATTCGAAACGCCGGAGTGGTAGGTGCCGGTGGCGCCGGCTTTCCAACCCATGTGAAGGTTGCCGCAACGGTGGATACGGTTCTTGTGAATGGCGCCTCCTGCGAACCTCTGCTCATGAGTGACCCTTATATCCTGGAAACGCACATACAGACGATGGTTCGCGGCCTGGAAGCGGTTCTTGACTGCACTGGAGCCGGGAAAGGGATCATCTGCCTGAAGGGGAAGCACTCCAAAGCCATGGCATCCGTCCGGGAAGCAGTTGCACGAGATGGCACGGGACGGCTGGAACTCTTTGAACTTAAGGACTTTTATCCTGCCGGTGACGAACAGGTCCTCGTCCGGGAGGTTCTTGGCAGAACGGTTCCAGAAGGCGGTATCCCCCTCCAGGTGGGGGCGGTGGTGAGCAACGTGGAGTCGCTCTACAACGTGGCCCTGGCCCTGGAGGATACGCCCACCACCCACCGCTATGTAACGGTTACGGGCGAGGTGAAGAAGCGCATGGTCGTGAAGGTTCCCGTGGGGACCCAAGTCTGCGATGTGATCGCCTTTGCTGGCGGCCCCACCATTTCCGACTTCAAGGTGGTGGACGGAGGCCCCATGATGGGCCGGGTGCTGCCGGACATGCTCCAGCCCGTGACCAAGACAACCAGCGGCCTGATCGTTTTGCCGCCGGATCATACCGTGGTGGCAAGGAAGATAATGGACCCAGCCCGGGTGCGGCGCATTACCAACACAATCTGCTGCCAGTGCTCACAATGCACGGATCTTTGCCCTAGGAATCTTCTCGGCCATAGCCTCCATCCCCATAAGCTGATGCGGATTTTGGACACCCAGGAATACTCCAGTCCTCAAGCCAAAGAGGCCCTGCTCTGCTCCGAATGCGGCATCTGCGAGAAATTCGCCTGCCCCATGATGGTCTCCCCCAGGGAGGTCAACGCCCAGATCAAGAAGGCCCTGATGCAGAAGGGTGTTCGCTGGGAATCCTCCACAAGGGAGCTTGTGGGCCACCCCTTCCGGGAGAGCCGCTCGATCCCCACCAAACGCCTGATGCAGCGGCTGAACGTGGCGCAATACGACACCCATTTCGATCACGCCTGCGAGTTCACACCATCCAATGTGGTAATTCCGCTCAAGCAGCACATCGGTGCGCCTGCCGCGTGCGTTGTGTCCTGCGGCGCCAGGGTAACGAAGGGCGATCTGATCGGGGAAATTCCTGAAAAGGCTCTTGGAGCAAGGGTTCACGCGAGCATCAGCGGCGTGGTGGAAGCCACCGCGGACGGCATGGTCACAATCAGAGCGCACTAAAAGGGACGAACGCAATGAATTTACGCACTATCGGTTGTGTTGAACTAAACAGCATCGCCATGGGCATGCACACTGCGGATGAGATGGTGAAAGCCGCTGAAGTGGAACTTGTGCTTGCCCGGCCCACCTGTCCGGGGCGCTATCTTGTGATTGTGGCCGGAGACACGGGAGCTGTGAAAAGCTCCGTGGAAACTGGCCGGGAGATCGGCGGCGAATTGATCGTCGACTGGTTTCTGCTCCCCAGCGTTCATGCGGACGTCATCCCCGCCCTTAGCGGAACGTCCTTACGAGCCACGATCGGCGCCCTGGGCATCATTGAAACGTGCACCACCGCGTCCTGCATCCTGGCGGCCGATGCCGCGGCAAAGACCGCCCAGGTGGACCTTCTCGAGATCCGCTTCGCTGCCGGGCTTGCCGGCAAGGCTTTTGTCGTGATGACCGGCGACGTGGGGTCCGTAAACGCCTCTGTGCGCGCCGGAGTGGACGGGGTTGGCGACGCGGGGCCAGTGCTCAGCCATGTGGTGATTCCCTCTCCCAGTGAAGGGCTCAAGGCGCAGATACTGTGAAACGGCTGCCCGGGGATACAAGCTTTTGCTGAGCAAGGGCGACAGGGAGGTTATTGTGAAGATAGCGAACGAACCAAAGCAGAGAGTTATCCAGGAGTATGTGCCTGGCAAGCAGGTCACCCTGGCCCATGTGATCGCAAGCCCCCAGCAAAGCATCTACATAAAGCTTGGCCTGGACCATGAGGCGGGCGACGCCATCGGCATCCTGACCATCACCCCGAGCGAGGGTGTTATCATCGCCGCAGACATCGCCACCAAGGCGGCGTCCGTGGACATCGGCTTTCTGGACCGGTTCGGCGGTTCGCTGGTTCTGGTGGGGGATGTGGCCAGCGTGGAGGCCGCGCTTGGCGGAGTGCTCGCCTATTTCGATGGGGTGCTTGGCTACGCGTCCGTAGAGATGACGCGGTCCTAGACGGCCCATGAAGATAATGATGCTCATAGGAGAAACCGGTGCCGGAAAATGCTCGCTCATCCGGGCTCTCTCGGGTGAAGAGTTCCCCAAGAAAAGGAATATAGCCGTGGAATTCCGGGGACAGTTCATCAACACCCCCGGGGAGTTTCTGGAGAACAGACGTTTCTATCGCGCTCTCATCACCACAGCGGTTGATTGCGACGTTCTGGCCCTGATCCAGGATGCCACCAGGTCAAGCAGTCTTTTCCCCCCGCAGTTCGCCACCCTGTTCAACCGGACCGTGGTTGGCGTAGTCACCAAAGTGGACGAAACCAGCGCAAACGTGGAGCGGGCGGAGCGGTTTTTAAGAAACGCTGGAGCGGAAGATATAATCCACGTGAGTACAAGAACAGGAGTCGGCTTGGACACCATACGAAAGATGTTCATTTAAGAACAGATGATACAGAGTTGATCCTACTCCGTGAATAAGAGTAGAATTGTCTTCAGACATAAATAAACTACGTCCGACTACCACCAATTTCGATCACGCATGTGGGGTATAGCGTGGGGAAAAAAAATGTTCACAGAAAATATTCTGTAGCCACTTGTTTTTCTTTGATGTCCCCGAGGGAACTTGACCCCCTGTTAGCGGCGTGAGAGGCTCTTGCGACTTGACCCCATTTTCTCTTCTGTTCCTGGGCCTGCCCCTCTAAACCTGAGCCAGGGACCTTGTTAGTCCCTGAGTCATGGAGGGCAGGTTATGGGCAGGCACGGACAGGCCCCAAAGCCGATAATAGCTAAACTGCGTAAGGCCGAGGTTTCAGTGGCACAATGTAAGACTGTGGCCGAGACATGCCGGGCGCTGGGCGTCTGCGAGCAGTCTTTTTACCGCTGGCGCAATGAGTAAGGTGGGCTCAAAGTCGACCAGACCAAGAAGCTGAAAGCCCTGGAGCGTGAGAACGCCCGGCAAAAAAAGGCTGTGGCAGAGCTGACATTGGACAAGCTCATTTTGCAGGAGGAGCAAGGGGAAATTTCTGTGCCCTTCCCGACGCTGGAAATCCGTGACTCATGTGCGTTCGATCTTCGATATGCCGGAACGGCGAGTGTGCCGGGTACTGGAACAGCCCCGAGCGAATCAGCGGTAACGTCCCCTCGAGGCCAGAGATGAAGTGCCGCTGAAAGCAGCCATCATCCACTTCGCCTCGAGCACGGCCGTTATGGGTATCGCCGTGTCCAGGCCTTGATTGAGCGGGAAGGCTTGGGTGAACCACAAACGCATAGAGCGCATCTGGCGTCAGCACGGGCTGAAGGTTACGCAGAAGCAGCCAAAGCACAGTCGGATTTAGCTCAACGGTGGTTCATGTGTCCGGTTGAGGCCATGATGGCCCAATCACATCTGGTCTTACGACTTCGTTATGGACAGGCCGCCTTCACCCTGCGCAATGGCAACCCGGACACGAAGATCAACGCCACCGTGGAGGCTCTGTGGAACGTCTGAGCTCCCCAGGCCGACATCAGCGGCGAGGAGTCGGTTTATTCACAGCAGAAGCTCGGATTAGGCCACGTTATCGAAGACGCCGAGTATCTGGTCCAAGAAGTCTGGGACCGTGACTTCCCCGTCCTGCCCCTGCGCTTTGAACTCATCGAGGAGGACCAGATGGACGACTATGTGGACGGACAGCTGCAAAACGTGAACACGGCCCGGCGCGGTGTGGAGTTCACCCCCTGGGGCCAGATGGTGGCCTACCAAATCCTTCCCTACCATCCAGGAGACAACGCGCTCTAAGCCTTCCACGGCGTGGGGCCCATGCGCATCCCGGCCCAGTCCTACAAGCTGATCTATCTTCGCGAACGCATCACCCAGTCGCGCGGTATAAAGAAGAGCTGCGCTAATCCTCTGGCTTCGGCTCTTCAGAGAAGCAAATCTGCTCAACGGCCTCACGCTTCGCGTCAGGGATAAGATGGGCATACCGCATCGTCATTTCGATGGAGCGATGGCGCAAAAGCTCCTTGATGGTAAGAAGAGGCGTGCCCTTCTGCGCCAACCAGCTCGCGAACGTGTGTCGCAAGCTATGGAATGTGATCTTATTCCTGGAATCTTCAATGCCCTCATTCAATCTGGCAGCGTCGGCAATGCGCCTGAAGATCTTGCTGATGTCCTTTAAGCCATCTTGGCCTGGGAAAACGTCAGTGGCAGAGCCTTGAGTCTTCTTTCTTTGGCGCAAAAGATCGAGAGCGATGGCATTCAAGTAAACAACGCCCTTCCCCTTCGAGCGCTTGCCGTCCACTCCTGGTATAGAAAGGGAACCGTTCTCAAGATTCACATGCTCCCAGCGCATGGATTGAATCTCATTGCGGCGAAGCCCGGTGTTGAGCGCCAAGAGGATTATTTCAGCCATATCGTGGCTAATCACCCTGGCCGTTGCGACCAGGTGGTCCGCTTCTTTGCGGGTGAGAAATCTCTCGCGCTCGTTATGCACCGGAGGAATTCGCACTGCAGCCGTAGGGATATCACCCATGTAGTACGGGCCGTGGCCGCCCTTTGCATGGTTCTGACGGCAGAAGCTGAAAACGCGATGAATAAGCACCAGGCACTGGCGAACAGTGGCAGGCGCCTTGGTTTTGATGAGTGTATTCTTGATCCGCTCGATGTCATTTGGAGTGACATTGGAGAGAGCGGTAAGGCCCAGGGCGGGGAGGATGTGCAGCCGAAGGCGTGTATCATCTGCTGCCCAACTGGATTTGTTGGTGCGCGCCCAGGTCAGGTACGCATTGGCCGCCTCGGAAAAGGTGAAGAGCGAGCGGTCCAATGTTGCTTTAGCGGCAACTTCAGCGGCCATTTCCTTTGCAACGGCTTCACGCATCGCACGCAGGCTTTGTGGTCCTTTGCCTGTGCGAATGTTCTCGCGAATATCGTTAATCCACTTGATGGCCTTGGAGTCATTCCACCCTTGGAAGCCCATCCGAGGGCTTCCTCATGGCGTTTTCCTTGGGAATCGCTGTAGCGGATGAGGTAGTATTTATCTGGTTTGCGGTTGAATTTCCGATCTGCGTGTTCGTAGCAGGTAACCCCATCGCATGGGCCTGCGATGCGTCTATGCTTGCCCATCATTTACCCCCTACCTACCCCCTGCCGGGAAGGCCGAAACGGGATACTGTGGGAAGCATCGATAAGAAATTAATCGAGGATTGGCAAGGCGCAGGGACGAATCGGGAAAACGCAGGAAATACGTTTGTGCGGGACTTTAAATCCAGTGGAAGGCTCATCCCCTTCGGTAGGTTCGACCCCTATACGCTTCCGCCACTTCATTCAGCTTTTAAGACGCCCCAAGGCCCTTCCACTCAGTTTTTGCCTAGTACTTATTAAAAGACAACTCCAGCAGAGCAGCAGACAAAGGACGGGGATCAGCTAGAGAGAAGGTCTCTTCAGGAGTTCTGTGGTTCCACTTCCCGAAAATGAGCTTAACCTGATTCTTCCCAGGTACAAAACGAACCGGGACTTCGATGCTCTCTGGAGTGTCTAACCATTTTCCATAAGGCATATTCTGCTTGTTAGCGACTTCACTACCGTTCACAGTGATGGCGACGTTCTGATTCGGAATCGGATTGCTAATGAGCATTCTTAGGACACCCTCTGCCTCTTCCAAACTATCGAACTCATAATTTGCCTCTGACCCATTAATCCAACGCCAATTTCCGTTATCGTCTCGCTCGATGCCCTCAATTCCATGTAGATATGCACCGTTTGGAATGGTAATTGGCTTTAGTAAATCAAATAAAAGTCCCTTCTTATCAAATAGAAAGGTTATATTTTGCAGTTTAATAGTCTGTTGATTTCCTGCTTCATAATCTGCAGTTCTATCTGCAGCCAAAAGTCGATATTCAAATGCAATACGATCATATTTTTCAGGCGTTTCAATACGAAGTTTAACATGCTCTCCGATTATTTTTCCGACTTCTCCGTATATTTCATTCCGAATATGATCATCATAGCCAACCAAAAATTTGAATATATTATCGCGCCCTGCGTTAACACGCTTTATATCAACAAAAACAGTTCCTGTTGTCCCAATATGGTTTTTTGCCTCTAAAACAAAACTGCCAAAAGTCATATTTTTCGTCGGGACTACAGAAGGCCCCATATTGTCAACGATTGTAATATCGCTAAGCTCTTTTGAGTTCGTATAAACGTTTAAAGGCGTAGCATCCCAGGACACAAAGGAAGACAATTTAAATATATCAACAAACTCTTTATATTTAGCAACATAGCTACTTTTGTATAGGTTCTCACCCACATACGTCTCGAAATTTTCTTTTGGAGCGAGGGAGTCCTTTCCAGGAGTATCATTTGCTATATACCAAACATTTCGGAATTTCTCGGAACTGGTTACACTCTGATTCATCAACGGGTTACTTGCCGTGAACCTATCAAGATACCAACTAACGCTATTAATAAACCCAATGCTGTCAGAATAAACAACTCGAGGCATATCTGAATCAAAAGGTAAAGATAAAAACTCTTGGGTTGCTGGACGAGACAATTTTGAAAATGGACCAACTGCAAATTTACTATGGCTATCTACAGAATAAAACCTATTCTCCCCATCAGAATAAATATTGAATAGCAATACAAAGGAAACCGCCAGAGACACAAGCATCTGAACGTACACATGTCTAATAAAAAAACATACACCTACAGAAAACATCAAAGAAAAAGTAGGTATCAAGAAACTAATATGCCAAAAGTACACATACGTATCTTTAAAAATATACAATATTGAGAGAGGGACAATCGCCATCAGCGGAATTAAAAAACCAATTCTTTTCCTCGTAAGGAACAAAATAACGGCACCAAACGCTATAAGAAACAATTCTATATGATAAATATCAGAACGAAAAACCAGCTGAGAGATCTCAATCACCTTGGCTTTCAATACAGTGAAAACTTCACTGTATGAATTCTCCTCTTTCACAAAGGATGATTTTCTCCTCTCTAAAAGAGAATAGAAGAACGGTATAATAGCAAGAAAAAAACTAGATAATACTGCAAAATACAACGACAAACGTTTCCACTCAACTCGCATTTTCTTCTCGAATATCAATCCAACGGAAATTGCCAGTGCTTGTGAAAAAACTAAAAATATTGATACATAGTGGAGGAGCAACTGAAATCCACTCATGATGGCTACAGCCAGCCAAGAGGCTTTCACATCCTCTTTATCTTGCCTTGACACAAGATGCATTACGATTGAAATTGACAATAATAATAAAGCGTACGGCCTAACCTGCCGTGACAACCAAATCATATATGGATTTGCCATCATCACTGACGCAGCAATGAGCCCTACGCCATAACCAGAAATTTTTTTCCCTACAAAATATACAACAGCAACAGTAGCAGTCCCAGCAAGCGCGGATATGGAACGTAAAAAAAACTCTGACGAACTAAAATACATAAGAAGTTTAACTAAAAATGCATAATACGGTGGGTGCATTTCTGGACCCAGCGAAAAACTGACAATATACTCCCATGAATGACTAGCCGTTAACGGAACAAGGATTTCATCCCACCACATTGCAGGAATATCTAAGCGATAAAAACGAATAAGTGCAGACAACAGCACAAAAAATATAAAAAATTTATCTATTATATATGAAGTAAACCGCGACTGCATACTATCCATCTCAATTTCATCATGCTAAATTATGACAGCAATTAGACCGCCGCATCCAGGGCGACAAGAACGACACTTAACAAACTATTATTCTTGAACTTCTCTTACCCACTTCATCAAAAAAGTGATCTGCTCCTCAACCCTTTCCGGGGCCGTGCCGCCCGGGGTGTTTCTTCTCTTCATGGCCGTCTCGTATTTTAACACCTCGGCCACATCGGCTTCAATCTTACTCGAAAGCGACTGGAGCTCGGCCAAAGTGAGATCCTCCAGCCCGCAGCCCTTCTTCTCGGCCATGGCTACGGCCGATCCGGCCACGTGGTGGGCATCCCTGAAGGGCACCCCCTTGGCAGCCAGATAATCGGCCAGCTCCGTGGCGTTTAAAAATCCCAGCTTCAGGGCGTTGCGCATCTTTTCCGGCCTGAAGCCCATCACCTGCATCATCTCGGCCATGATGGCCAAAGAATCGCTCACGGTGCGGTCCGCGTCGAAGAACTGCTCCTTGTCCTCCTGCATGTCGCGGTTGTAGGCCAGGGGCAGCCCTTTCATGAGCGTCATAAGCCCCAACAGCGCCCCATACACCCTGCCGGTCTTGCCGCGCATGAGCTCGGCCACGTCCGGGTTCTTCTTCTGGGGCATGATGGAGCTGCCCGTGGCGAAGGCGTCCGGCAGGGACACGTACCCGAAGTTGGGGTTGGCCCAGATGATCAACTCCTCGCACAGGCGTGACAGGTGGGTCATAACCGTAGACCCCACGAACAACGCTTCCAGCGCGAAATCCCTGTCCGACACGGCATCCAGGCTGTTGTTGAACGTCCCGTACAGGCCGAGCTCCTCGGCCACGGCCTTGGGGTCCAGCGGAAACGTCGTGCCCGCCAGGGCGGCCGCTCCCAAAGGGGACACCGCCGAGCGCTTCAGGGCGTCCTGGCAGCGCTCATGGTCGCGCTTGAACATCCAGGCGTAGGCAAGCAGATGATGCCCCAAACTCACGGGCTGGGCTGGCTGCAGGTGCGTGTAGCCGGACAGGATGGTGTCCACATGCTCGCCGGAACGTTCAACCAACACTTTAACGAGTCCAGCCAGAAGCTCGCCCCAGGCCTCGAGCCTTGCGCTCACGAACAGCCTGAAATCCAAACACACCTGGTCATTCCTCGAGCGGCCCGTGTGCAGCTTGCGCCCGGCATCGCCGATCATCTCGGTGAGCCTGGCCTCGATGTTCATGTGCACGTCTTCCAGCTCGTCCTTCCAGACGAACTTGCCCTCGTGGATCTCGTGCAGGATGATGTCCAGGCCGCCTACGATCTTCTTGGCCTCATCGTCCGATATGATCCCCTGGCGGGCCAGCATGCGGGCATGGGCCTTGGAGCCGGCGATGTCCTGCTCGTACAGGGCTTTGTCGTAACGGACCGAGCCGGTGTAGCGTTCGACGATCTTGGAGGTGGGCTCGGCGAACCGGCCGCCCCAGGGTTTGGACGAAGAAGTGGTCATGGAAGAGTGCCTCCGGCGGCCAAAGGGACAAGTCCCTTTGGAATCCCATATAGCTTCGCGTTGATCGATGCTTGATTTGAACGAGGCAGAAAGCGCGCAAGGCCGCGCCTTCTGCCTTCAAAAATATCGCCGCTTGCGGCGATGGCGATCCGCCGGGATAAGCCGCTTTGGGCGTTCCCGGCGGCTCATACTCCTCGCCCACCCGCAGCGCCTCGCGAATCCCGCGAAGCAACTGGGGGTCCAGGGGGATCATCCCCCTGGCGGGTGCAGGGCGGAGCCCTGGTCTCTTACATCTTCTTGTAGCCGCGCAGCCTCAGGCCCTGCAACCTGATGAACCCGGTGGCATCGGACTGGTCGTAGACCGAGTCTTCCTCGAAGGTCACCAGCTCGGTATTGTACAGGCTGTTCGGCGACTTGCGTCCCACCGGAGTGGCCTGGCCCTTGTAGAGCTTCACGCGCACCGTGCCGAACACCTTCTCCTGGCTCTTGTCGATCAGGGCCTGAATGGCCTCGCGCTCGGGCGCGAACCAGAAGCCGTAGTAGACCATCTCGGCGTAGCGCGGGATGAGCGAGTCGCGCAGGTGCATGACCTCGCGGTCCAGGGTGATGCCTTCCAGGTCGCGGTGTGCGGCGTGGATGATGGTGCAGCCCGGGGTTTCGTACACCCCGCGGGACTTCATACCCACGAAGCGGTTCTCCACCATGTCCAGGCGCCCCACTCCGTGCTTGCCGCCAAGCTTGTTGAGGAAGCGGATGATCTCTGCCGGGCTCATCTTCTTGCCGTCTACAGCGATCGGATCGCCCTTCTCGAATTCCAGCTCGATGTACTCGGCCTCGTTGGGCGCGTCTTCGGCGCGGCAGCAGAGCAGGTGGCTGTGCGGGCCGGGTTCGTTCCAGGGGTCTTCCAGTTCGCCGCCCTCGAAGGAGAGGTGCATGAGGTTGCGGTCGCAGCTGTAGGGTTTTTCCTTGGTCACGGGCACGGGGATGCCGTTGTCCTTGGCAAAGGCCATGAGGTCGGCGCGGCCCTTGAAGTCCCATTCGCGCCAGGGGGCGATGGTTTTGAGTTGCGGGGCCAGGGCCATGGCGGTGAGCTCGAAGCGCACCTGGTCGTTGCCCTTGCCCGTGGCGCCGTGGGACACGGCCTGGGCGCCCTCCTTCAGGGCGATCTCCACCATGCGCTTGGCGATGCAGGGCCTGGCGATGGACGTGCCCAGCAGATAGCGGCCCTCGTACACGGCCGCGGCGCGCAGGATGGGGAAGACGAAATCGCGCGCGAACTCCTCGCGCAGATCGTCGATGTAGGCCTTGGAGGCACCGGTGTTGCGGGCCTTCTCTTCCAGGCCGTCGAGCTCCTCTTCCTGGCCCAGGTCGGCGGTCATGGTGATGACCTCGCACTGGTAGGTCTTCTTGATCCACTTGAGGATGACAGACGTGTCCAGGCCGCCGGAATAGGCCAGGACCACTTTCTTGATGCTGCTCATGATTTAGATCTCCGCGAGGGTATAGGGGGCGGTGTCGTATTGTAAGGTGTAGACCCACTCCAGAATGGCCATCTGGATGTGCATCCGGTTCTCGGCCTGGTCCCAGACGATGGAGGCTTCGGATTCGAAGACGTCCGTGGTCACTTCCTCGCCCTGGTGGGCGGGCAGGCAGTGCATGAACTTGGCTCCGGGCGCGGCCTTGGCCATGGCCTTGGCATCGACCTGGTAGTCCTTGAACACCTTGAGGCGTTCTTCTGTCTCGCCTTCCTGGCCCATGGAGGCCCACACGTCGGTGTTGACGAAATGCGCGCCGGAGATCGCCTGGCCGGGGTCGGCCGTCAGGGTGATCTTGGCTCCCTGGGCCAGGGCCGCGTCCAGGATGTCCTTCTTGGGCAGGTAGCCTTCGGGACAGGCCAGGGCCAGTTCGAAGGGGAAATACGTGGCGGAATTGATCCAGGACTGGGCCATGTTGTTGCCGTCGCCGATCCAGGCCACCTTGGTCTTTTCCAGATTCGCGCCGTTCTCCACCATGGTCATCACGTCTCCCATCACCTGGCAGGGATGGAAATCGTCGGACAGGGCGTTGACGATGGGAATGGAGGACTTGGCCCACATGCGTTCGAGCTTGGAGTGCTCGAAGGTGCGCATGACCAGGCCGTCAACGTAGCGCGACAGCACGCGGATGGTGTCTTCCACGGGCTCGGAACGCCCCAGCTGGGAGTCGTGCTGGGTCATGTAGATGGTGGACCCGCCCAGATGGCGAACCGCCATTTCGAAGGACACGCGGGTGCGGGTGGAGGCTTTCTCGAAAATAAGCGCCACGGTGCGTCCCTCAAGCAGGTCCGACCGGAACTTGATGTGCTTCATCTCGATGGCCCGAGCCACCACGGCGCGGGCCTCGGCGGGGGACATGTCGTGGATTTCCAGGAATCTTTTAGGCATATGCGCCTCCGAATAATTGCTTGGAGAAAAGGGAACGATTAGCTTCTGGATGTGCGGATGTAAAGTGGCTTAGAGAACTGCGGACACGGCGTGGGCCGTCATCTCTTCCATGGCGTCGCCGTGGTCGAACCCGGCCAGGTGCAGAAGCCCGTGGGCGAGCAGCCGGATGAGATGCTCCGTGGGTTCCTGGCCGTAGAGCGCGGCTTCGCGGGTGAGCGTGTCCACGGAAAGGGCTATTTCGCCGAGATAGCCGGGGCGTTGCGGGCCTTCGGAGGGGAAGGAGAGAACATTGGTGGGGCCGGGCATGCCCAGAAATTCGCTGTTCAGCCGGGCGATCTCAGCGTCGTCCACGAGCCGGATCTCCACGGCGGCACTGTGAAGGCCGAGAACGTCAAGAAGCCTGGCCACAAGGGGCTTGAGCTCGCTGCGGGAAAGCGGCAGCGTGGGGTTTAGGCGAGCGCCCGGTTCGATCCAGATGGAGGAAGGCATAGGGGTGCGGGAGCCTCCGGCGGCCAAAGGGACAAGTCCCTTTGGAATCCCATTTTGCTTTGCGTGGTGAACGCCACGCCGATTCGATTGAGCGTGTTTGACATACGCGAAGGTTTGACTTTTGCGCTGCAACGCCGCCAGCGGGAATTTTTTGGGCAGGCTGCTAGGCTGGCTAGGCTGCTTTCTCAGCCCTCCCGGCCTTTGCTCCGTTCCCCTTGGCTTTTTCCCCGGATTCCTTGGGCTTCTCTATGTTGTCCTTGGTCTTGTCGGAGAGTTCCTTGGGCTTGACGCTTAATTCCTTGGTCTTCTCGCCGTTCTCCTTGGGCTTGTCCTTGCCCCTGTCGCCGCCGGGATATTCGATGCGGTGGTGGAAAATGCCGGTGAGAATCCTGTGGAAGGTGTCCGAGGCCTGGGTAAGGTCGCGCAGCGTCAGTTCGGACCCGTCCAGCTCCCCTTCGTTGTAGAGCTTGCGCATGATGGCCTGGATGTGGCCCTTGATGCGGCTGGGCGTGGGATCGACCAAGGTGCGGCTGGAGGCCTCGATGGCGTCCGCCAGCATGATGATGCCCGCTTCCTTGGTCTGCGGCTTGGGGCCGGGGTAGCGGAATTCGTCCTCGCGGACCGGCTCCTCCCCCTTGGCCTCGGCCTGTTCCTGGGCCTTGTGGTAGAAGTAGGTGATGAGCGTCATGCCGTGGTGCTGGCCGATAAGCTCGGCGATCTCGTCGCCCAGCTTGTGTTCGCGGGCCAGCTCCACGCCCTTCTTGGCGTGGGAGATGAGGATGAGCGCGCTCATGGAGGGCGAGAGCTTGTCGTGCTTGTTTTCCCGTCCGTACTGGTTCTCTATGAAATACTGCGGGTTCTTGAGCTTGCCGATGTCGTGGTACAGGGCCGCCACCTTGGCCAGAAGCGCGTTGGCCCCGATGGCCCGGGCCGCCGCTTCCACCATGTTGGCCACTATTATGGAGTGATGATAGGTGCCCGGCGCGGTGACCATGAGATCCTGCAGAAGGGGCTGCTCCAGGCTCATGAGCTCCATCATCTTAAAGCGCGATGTGTAGCCGAAAACCATCTCCAGGATGGGGCTTAGCCCCAGCACCAGGAGCAGCGAGAACACCGCGTTGAACGCGGCATGGACAAAGCCGGCCCAATAGAGCTCGCCCCCGCCCCCTTCCTGAACCAGCACGATGCCGAACCAGGACACCACGCACAGAGCGGCAAGGGGCAGTACGGAACGCAGCACGTCGTGGCGGGTTTCGCAGTTGCGTATGATGTTCGCGTAAACGAACCCGCCCAACAGGTAGTAGCTGAACAGATAGAGGTTGCCGCCCACCTCGTTGGTAACCAGATATGAAATGAGCAGGACGGCGAATGAACACAATGTCGGGGATAAAAACATGGCCAGCACGCCGGCGGCCCCGGCGATGGGCAGGCCGAAGGCCACCTGGCTGGTCCGCAAGAAGGCCGGGACATGGGCATCCGAGAGCCGGGCCAGTTCCACGAACTTGGCCAAGAGCACCAGAAACGCCGTGGTCAGGGCCAGGGCCAGCCAGTCGCGGTTGCTCACTGCGCGGATGCCGGACTTCTTGCCCTGGGAAAGATGGAGCAGCACGAAGAACAGGCAGGCCAGAAGAAACGTTCCCGGCACCGCGAAGGGCCTTATGGAGCTGGTTCTGTGGGCGTACAACGTCTGGAGCTTGGTCTGCTGCTCGGGGGTGACCCGCTCGCCCTGGCGGACCACCACTTCGCCCTTGTAGATATTGGAATAGACCGGCTCCATAGCCACGACGATTTCGTGCTTGCGGGCCTGGGTGGTCTCCTGGTTGAAAACCAGGTTGGGTTGCAGGAACGGACCCACCAGAGCGAAAACCGCCTTGCGGACCTTGATGGTCTTCTTGATGTCCTTGCGGAGCAGCTGGTCCAGCTCGTCCTTGAGCCTTTCCAGGTCCACCATGCCCGGCCCGTCCAGATAGAGGGTCTCCATCCCTGAAGGGAGCTCGCGAAGAAGGATTCCCTGCTTGTAGGACAAGAACACGCCCGGATGCGAGGCCACGCCTTTGGCGTATGTCTCCTTGAGCCATGGCAGGATTTGCAGGTGCATGAGGTCCTGGAACTCAGGCGAACGCCAGAGCGACACGGTCTCCCTGCTGATTTCGGCGTTCAGATCTTCCGAAATGGCGGCGCGGAGCTTTTCTAAGTCCTCGTCTTGTTTTCTGGTCTGGGAGAGAATGTCGGTGACGTGTTTTCTGATCGATTCGTACGGGGCGGGGCTCAAATCGAACACGGGGGGCTGGTTGTCCGCCACCTGCTCGCGTTTTCGTATGGTGGCCTCGCGGTCTTCGTAGCGCAGGTTCTGGTCCGCGGTGACCGCCTGGGTTGCAATCTCGCCAGCCAGAAAGACCTTCACCGGGGATTCAAAGCGCACTGCGGAGAGAACGCTCGCCCCGAAGATTACAAGAAGAAGAACTCCCAGTCCCCAGGTAAGGGGCTGGCAGGCCTGTCCCGGCTGGCACGGAGCTGCCGGTTTGGGAGGCTGGTTATTTCTTTTCAGACGGCTGAGTATGCCGCTCATAGGCTTGCACGATCCGCCCCACCAGGGGATGGCGGATAACGTCCTCCTCGGTAAAATACACAAAATCCAGGCCCTGCACGCCGGTAAGGATATTGCGGGCCTCGACAAGGCCCGATGGCGCTCCACGGGGCAGGTCGACCTGGGTCACGTCGCCGGTCACAACCGCTTTGGACCCGAACCCAAGCCGCGTCAAGAACATCTTCATCTGTTCCGGCGTCGTGTTCTGGGCCTCGTCCAAAATGATGAAGGCATCGTTCAAGGTTCGCCCGCGCATGAACGCCAGGGGGGCCACCTCGATCACGCCTTCCGCGAGCATCTCGTTCACCCGCTGGAAGTCCAGCATGTCGTGCAGGGCATCGTAGAGCGGGCGCAGATAGGGGTTCACCTTCTCCATGAGGTCGCCTGGGAGAAAGCCGAGCTTCTCACCGGCTTCGACAGCCGGGCGGGTGAGTATCAGACGCTTGACCCGCCTGGCCAGAAGGTCCGCCACGGCCATGGCCACGGCCAGATACGTCTTGCCGGTTCCGGCGGGCCCGATTCCGAAGACCATGTCCCCGGCCCGGATGGCCCCGAGGTATTCGCGCTGGGTTGTGGTTCTCGGAGTGATTGTCTTTTTCGGGGAGACGACGAAGGATTGCTCCTCGAAGAGCTTGCCGAGCCCCGATCCGGGATTTTTGGCCAACTGGGCCAGAGCGGGCTCTATGTCGCGGGGGTACACCGGGATGCCCTTCTTGAGCATGCCGTAGAGTTTGACCATGACCTCCGACACTTGCTCCAGCACCTCCGGGGACTCGCCCCGCAAAGTGAGCACGGACCCTCGGGAATCGGCGCGCACTCCCGTTTTTTCGGTGACGAAGGACAGATTGGCGTTGTGGGGGCCAAACAGGTCGCGGGCAAGACCCGCGTCGTCGAATTCGAGCTTTCGCTCAAGGCTTGAATTTTTTGCCATTCGTGGACTGTGAACACCTTGTTACACGGACAGACTCACACCTGTTTCACTCGCCGCAGAGCAGTAATCACTCTCTTCCATAAAGCAAGAAAAACCGTGCGCGGACTTACGGACTCCTTGCTCCCGGAAGGCCCGGCCGTCAAGTGAGACCGAAGAGAAAGAAATGGAGCGAGCTTTTCCCGATCGCCACCAGAAGATGCCTGTGCGCGGGGCATTAGCGATGGATCACCCATCCCGGCGAAGCCGCGCCTCAAGCAAAGGATCAAGCTCAACAAGCACTGTTTTGGCGTTCTCAAGCCTCACCCGCCCCAGCGCCGCACCCTTGATCTTCCGGACCTCGCTGGCCAAAGCGTAGAGCACGTTCGCCTTGGCATCGGCCGCGCGCCAGCTGGAGAGTCCGGCCAGCACGGCGGCCTCCCTGAGAGTCGTCTCAGGGACTTCCTTGCCGGGATGGTCCCTTTTTATGATCACGTGCGCGCCGGGGCCGCCCTCGGCGTGGAGCCAATAGTCGAACGGGCTGGCCAGTTCGGAGAGGAGCTTGTGGTTGGCCGCGCTATTTTTGCCGCGAAGGATCAAAAAACCGTCCGAGGATGTGAATCGGTGCAGGGGAATCGTGGATCGCCTGTCCGGTGCCACGCTTTTTTTCACACTCTGCGGAGGGCGGGTCTTGGCCTTCGGGGCGACACCCTGCTCCGCCTCCAGGCGCAGGCGCTCCACATGAACCTGGCCCCGCCTGCCCTTGGCCGCTTTCTTGAAAAAGCGCTCCATGTTCTCAAGAACCGTACGCGACGGATCAAACGGCACGGTCATCACCCCGTGCACGGGATGCTCGAGGGCCATGGGGGCAGACTTTTCCCTGGGATCCAAAGCGGAAAGATTGGCGGCCACTGCTTCGCCATACAGCTGCTGTTCTTCCAAACCCTTAAGCCTTTGTGTGTCTTGATCCAGCAGGGCCAGGCGCTTCTTCCGCCTGGTCTCGGCGCGTTTGGGTTCCTGGTCCACCGGGAGCAGCGCGCTGAAAAATGAGGTTTCGCCATAGGCGGCGCCAGCAGCCAGAGCGGTTGGGTAGCGAACGGATTCCCGGCCGGCCGGCCAGGGGAGCGGTCCTTCTTCCTGCTGGGATTCAGCAAGGAAGAAGCCGGCGCTCCGCCCGTCCTTAAATGCCTGAAGCAAGCCGTCCCGGTCTTCGGGCTCCTCGCGTTCCAAAGCCCGGCGGATGCTTCGGGGGCACGCGGCGTCACCGGCCGCTTCCTCCGGCGTATTCCAGTTGCCTCCGGTGGCGAATCCTTCGGGCAGGCTTTCGAGCACCGTGGGGTCGTCATCCATGGACAAAAACAGATACCGGCCCTCGCCAGCGGTGAGTTCCAGGGCCAGACGCCTAGTGGGCCAGTCGCACGCGCCGCCCGTGACCCTGCGACCACGCAACCGCTTGCGCAGCCACATCACCTTGGCGGAGGGTTGCGGGGGATTGACGGGCTTTGTGGGCGAGAGCAGCAGCGCACCCGCCCGGGAATGAACTCGAAGAAGCAGAAAGCGGCAATCGGGTGGAGATTCTGGGGTCGGGCTGACCGGAGGAGAGAAGACAAAAGTCCAGAAGCCGGGAGCGGGACTAAAGACCGTGTCAAAGCGGACGCCGCCAAGGACGTTTATGAGTTCAGGCCCCAGGAACCTGAAGAACGCGGCGTCCATTCACCCGGGCTACTCGCCCCGCAAATCCTCGTCAGCCTCCTGGCGGGCCTTGCATTTGATGCACAGAGTGGTGACGGGCCTGGCCTTGAGCCTGGCGACGCTGATGTCCTCGCCGCACTCCTCGCAGATTCCGTAGGTGCCGTCCTCGATGCGCTCCAGGGCTTCCTGGATCTTGCGGATGAGCTTGCGCTCGCGGTCGCGCAGGCGAAGCGTGAACGCCCTGTCGGATTCGGCGGTGGCCCGGTCAGCGGGGTCGGCGTACACCTCGACGGTGTCGGTCATGTCCTCGATGGTCTCCTCACCCTTTTTCAGGATGTCCTGGAGAGAATCGTTCATGTACTGCCGGAAGAAATCCAGATCTTTCTGTTCCATAGTGAGCCTCCGGGTGGGCCAGCATGCCCTGGGGGTCAACGAAGTGAGTCCACTTAATGGATTTGCCGCCCCAGGTAAAGAGCCAACATGCGCCAAATTGAGCTTCAGGCATTTTTTTGATCTTCTCTTTGGTAAGATTTACCCTGCAATTACTCCCGGCAGAGATCGCATTTATACGGTACGAGGCATGCTGCCAGGCCCGCGCCACTCCCCGTGCCTGGATTATCAAGTTCCCGGCATCCACAGGCTGACAATAGAAGCAGCTATTTCAAGCTGTTGTGTTTTTCTTGAAGTGGCCCCTTGACTTCACCCCCGAGCCCATTTAAAAGCGCCTCTCGCCACGAGCGGGAGTAACTCAGTGGTAGAGTGCAACCTTGCCAAGGTTGAAGTCGCGGGTTCAAATCCCGTCTCCCGCTCCACTTCCCCCTCGGGGGACTTTTTTTTGGATGTAAGCGAATTCGTTGACAGGGAAGGATATCTTCACTAAAGCTGACTTCCCTTTGCGCGGGGCGGCATAGCCAAGTGGTAAGGCAGAGGTCTGCAAAACCTCCATTCTCCGGTTCAAATCCGGATGCCGCCTCCAGATTGCGGGAGTAACTCAGTGGTAGAGTGCAACCTTGCCAAGGTTGAAGTCGCGGGTTCAAATCCCGTCTCCCGCTCCACCAGACCAGACACAGGCCGGAGCGTCAGCGCGTCCGGCCTTTTCTCTTTCTCGCCTTTCCCGCGTCTTCCCAAGGTTTGCGGCTTGCCCCGCGGACGCTCAGGTCCGTGCCGGGCGTTTGCAGCTTCACCACGAGCACGACCGACTGGCTGGAGAGACCTCGCATGAAGAACACATCGCGCATCCTTGAAATCGCCCTGTCCCCCACGGCCACCCTGGACGACATACTGGCCCTGGCCGGTTCGCGGTATCCTGTGGGCTTCGAGACCGTTACCCTCGGCAGCATGTCTTTCGAGATGCTCCAGATCACCGATCTGCCAAGCTACATTGACCAGCTGGTGGAGACCGCCCGGCCCGGCGAAAAGGTGGCCCTGCCCTTTTGGGCGAAAATCTGGCCCGCATCCTTTCCCCTGGCCCTGCTCGCATCCAAGCTTTCCCCGGCAAGCGGCTCCACGTTTCTGGAACTCGGCGCAGGACTCGGCTTGTGCGGTCTGGTTGCCGCGAAAAGGGGGTACAGGACCCTCATCACCGACAAGGAACCCGAGGCCCTGCTTTTCATCAGGGCCTGCATCTTAAAAAACGATCTGTCCGGCATGGCCAGCCCGGCATATTTGGACATCGCCGCTCCCGAGACTTCGGACCTGTTCGATGTCATAGCCTGCTCGGAAGCGCTGTACCTGCCGGAACTGCACGCCCCACTGGCCAATTTCCTGGCCAGCCATCTGACCCCGAAGCCGGATTCCCAAATTCTGCTCTCCTGCGACCGCTGCCGGGAGGCCGCGCCTTTTTTCGCACAAGCACAACAGGACTTCCAAATACAGCGCACGCAGTCCACCTGCCGTTCAGAGTCAGGAGAGTCCCAAACCTGCGTCCTTTACCGCATGCGGAGACGAACCAATGCGTAAGTTGCAAAGCACCCC
Source organism: Desulfovibrio sp. (assembly GCA_016208105.1). NCBI lineage: Bacteria > Pseudomonadati > Thermodesulfobacteriota > Desulfovibrionia > Desulfovibrionales > Desulfovibrionaceae > Desulfovibrio > Desulfovibrio sp. The sequence continues at coordinate 12,800 of JACQYS010000023.1, read as the reverse complement.
CAAAGGGTACACGTCCGATTCCGACAAACTCTGCACCCCCGCCCAGACCGTGGCCAGGGTCAAAGAGCTCTTCGCCAGCCACGGGGGCATACTCGGCGAACTCAGGCGCACCGACACAGGGCGCCTGGGCATCCCGGTCTATTTGAGCATCTGCGGCCCCCAGGCGCGCACGGTAATGCCCACCCGCAAGCAGATGGGCAAAGGGGCTTCCCCGGCCCAGGCCGAGGCTTCCGCCCTGATGGAGCTGGCCGAGCGCTTCAGCTATTTCAGCTTCTGGGCCAGGGGGGAGAACTTTGTCAGCGCCACATGGTCCGAGGCCCAGGCCTTGTGGCCAGGCAAAGTCATGCCCATTTCGGAGATCCTTCAGTCCGTGGACGACACGCTTGCGCAAGAACAGGCCGCCAGGCTCATGGACCTTCTTTCCTGGCGTTTTTACCCGGCCACGCGTGTGAAGGATGGCCAGGAAGTCATGGTGCCCCTGGACTGGTTCAAGAAGCTCAACGAGTTCAACGGCTCCTCCGCCGGCAACTGCCTGGAGGAATCCATCCTGCAGGGCGCCTGCGAGCTGGTGGAACGCCATGTGAGCGCGGTGATCGACAGGGAGCAAACAGTTCTCCCCACCATCCGCACCGCAGATTGCTCCGACCCCGTGCTCCGGGAGCTGGTGGAAGCCTTCGAGCGAAACGGGGTCAAGCTGTGGCTCAAGGACTTCAGCATGAACATGCCCGTGCCCACCGTGGGCGCGTTGGCCTATGATCCCGCGACGCTCGGCTTAAAGAGCGAGATCGTGTTCACGGCCGGCACGGCGTCCTCGCCCGTCAAGGCCGCTGTCCGCGCCGTCACCGAGATCGCCCAGTTGGCGGGCGACTTCGAGACGGGCAGCAACTACGAAGCCTCCGGCCTGCGAAAATTTACGGAGCTTGATGAAATCGGTTGGGTCGTGGACGGACCGGAAACCGGCCTTGAAACCCTCCCCAACCTGGAGCGGGCCGACATGCTTTACGAGATCGAAGCGTTCGCGGCAGGCCTCGCGGATCAGGGCTTCACGCTCTACACCGTGGAAACAACCCAGCCGGACCTTGGCGCCTGCGCCAACTACAACTTCGTGCCGGGCTTTTACTTCCGCGAACGCACCCCCAGGGCCAGCCTGGGCATGTTCGTGGGGCGCATGCTGGCTGAGGAAGCGCCCGTGGAAAAGGCGGTTCCCGGTCTTAACGTTCTGGCGGAAATCTGTTCCGGCCAGCCCTACCTCCCGTTTTTCCAGGGACTTCTGGCCATGCGCCAAGGTGAGACCGGCGAGGCCATGACTCTCTTTGAAAAAGCCGAAACCCTGCAGCCCGACCCCGAGGACGGGGCGCTCACGATTTTTTACAGGGCCTACGCCCACTCCCAGTTGGACCAGTGGGGCAAGACCGAAGCGCTCCTTGAAAGAGCCATCAGCATGAGCCCGGACGTGAAGGAATATTACAACCTTCGCGGTGTGGCCCGCTTCAAGGCCGGGAATTTCTCCGATGCAGCGGTCGACTTCGAAGCGGCCCTGGCCCTTGATTCAGGCTCGGCCATGGACTTGGCCAACCTGGGACTGTGCCATAAGTTTCTCGGCCATGGCGAAGCGGCCGCGGAGTTTTTGGGCAAGGCATTGGAGATGGACCCGGGCCTTGATTTTGCTCGCAAACATCTCGATGAAATACGACCGGAATGATTCGTTATCGAAATCAATTGACAACAGCTTGAATTGGACTTTAAGACGTCACGAATTCGGGTGGGGACCACGGAAGAACGCCAGGAAGCTTTCAGAGCGCAATGGCAACGGGTATAGTGCCCATGTTCTTACCTGGTGTTCCATAACAGCGGAACGCTGTTTAAATGGTTAGGCGCCCTCCCACGAGGGTACCGGCAACTCTGGGCAATCGACAGATAGTTCAAGCAACGCCAAGGAGGATGGAGAATGGCCACTGTTGAATTCAAGGGCAAAAACTTCGAGGTCGATGAAGACGGCTTCCTGCAGCGCTTTGAGGACTGGACCACCGACTGGGTTGAGTACGTGAAAGAGTCCGAAGGCATCAAGGAACTTTCCGACGAGCACAACAAGGTGATCGAGTTCTTGCAGGACTACTACAAGAAGAACGGCATCGCCCCCATGGTCCGCATCCTCTCGAAGGTGACCGGATTCAAGCTGAAGCACATCTACGAGCTGTTCCCCTCCGGACCCGGCAAGGGAGCTTGTAAGATGGCCGGCCTGCCCAAGCCCACCGGCTGCGTGTAGTCCGTACAGCATTCTTGAATGCAAAGCGGGGTTCCTTTCGGAGCCCCGCTTTTTTTATTCGCACGTAGACCGTCGCGCATGCACCAGGTTCACGCCCGGGCTGAATCACTTCCCCTTGGTTTTGCCTTTCCCCGCGTCCTTTTTCGCGTCCTGCGCTTTTGCTGCGCCGCCTTTGCCCGGCGGCAAGGCTTTGGCCTGCTTGACGGCTTCCGGCTTCTTTTTCCCTTTTGCCTGGGCCTTGTCCGCCATTTCTTCGCGCGCCTTGAATATCGCGGCCCTTTTCTTCTCGAAGCTGACCGCCGTCTTTATCGCTGCAATGGCCATGGCCACTATGCTCACGATGAGCAAAAGGCCTTTCTGCACCTGCCATTTCTGGGTTTCCAAGAGACCGGCCAGCCAGAACTGCCCGGTTTTCTGGGCAAGATAGATGGCCCCCGGCACAGCGACCAGGGAAAGCGCCAGGCCCAAGAGCTCCAGCCACATGAAGCTTTTGCCCAGCAAGAGAACAAACAACGTGGAGTCCCGCACGATGCGCAAGGTCACCAGTCTGGCTTTCAAGAGGACCACGGCCGAATCGATCTCATCGACATAATCCAGGCTTTTCCGGAAGTTGGCCGGGACCTGGAGGGACGTGCTGTGCATCCAATTGATTTTGTTGGCGCACGCATTGAAATCTTTGTTGAACTCGCGCAGCAGCTTGCCGAACGGGAACCAGGCCGCTTCGTGATGAATGTTTTTGAGATCAACGTGGAGTTCTTTGAGCCTTGCGTTTAAAGCGGCGATTTCCTTTTCAACGGTTTGATTCAAGTCCTTCTGAAACTTGTCGTAGTCCTTCACCACCCGGTAGAAGCTGACGTAGTTATTGATTTTTGCGAGTTCCCGTAAGAATTTGGCCCGCTCGAGACCTTCCTTCAGAAAGGGGTGGTCCGGCCTGAACCAGCTTTTCAAAAGTTCGGGCAGCTCCGCGAGATGGGTGGCTTTCTCGTCCCTTACGGCCAAGGCCTCGCACCACGGTTTCCAGAGGGCCGCAAGGATATGCACGCGGCCCCGCTCCAACTCGGGATCGAGCAGAATGCGGTTGAAGAGGCTGGGATTTCCAAGCAACGGGCCCAGCAACTCGGTGAGTCCCTGATCGGTGAAGCCCATCTTCACCAGGCAGACACCCATGCGGTAGGTAGGCTCCATCCACTTCGGGCATTCCGACTTGGCTTGTTTATAAAGGCCCATGGCCCGCTGGTAATCCCCCTGCACTTCCATGGCCCGGCCTTCGAGAAAGGCCAGCCAGCCGTGCTGCAAGGGGGAGAAGGCGCTGCGCGCCGCCTCCTGCCAGAAATAGGCGGCCCTGCTCCAATCCCCCTGTTCCATGGCATGGAACCCCTGGATGGAGCGGGGCTGGAATCCACGTTCGTGCTTGGCCAGACCGGCTGAAATTTCGTTTTCGAAACCTTCGTCGTCGCAGCGGCGCACCATGTCCACGGCGTTCCAAAGGTATTCTCCGTCGTCCGGAGCGGCCAGGTCGGCAATGCCGTCAGGGAGGGTTTTGCCCTTGCTCCGCCAGATGCGGTCCAGGCATCTGAGCTGGCAGGCGAACGTCAGTTCGAAAACACCGCGCAGCAAGAGCCCCCGGATGTCCTGGCCTTCCATGAGCCTGGCCATGACCTCGGGTCCGGCCCCGTCCAGCTCCCGGTTGAGGCTCATGCCGCCTTCCTCGAGTCTGGCCATGTCCACCAGGCTCAAGTCTTCCCACACATCGTCGTTCAAATCCGGTATGGCCTTGGTGGGGCATTGTCTGGCGGAATGGTTGGTCAAACCGCAATAGAAGCAGGTGACATCGTTTCCGGCCAGGAGATTCGCCGGCAGCTGGAAAGGAACCTGCCCCTCGCCTTCACCGGCTTGCTCGTGGGAGGTGAGCGATATGTGGCACCAGTCGTCGATATCCAATTTCCCGGAAGAGCGGCGAACGTCGTTCACCCGGAAATCCCTGCCCAGGTAGAGCGCCGACTTGAAGCTCATGTGCGGGTAGTCCGGGGAGAGCTGCTGCCAATCGAGCTTGATCCTCTTGGGCAAATCCTTGTTGAAATGGTACCCTTGTTTGAGCACGCAGGCCATGACGCAGGGCCAGTATTTTCTTCCTCCGTCCTCGGTTCTGATGGTCTCTTCGAGCTGGAGCAGCTCGCGCGTTACGATGCGCAGTGCCCGGACGGTGTCCAAGCCGAAGATGAGATAGCCTTCGTGGGAGAGGTGCTTGATGGCCAACCGTTCAAGCAGGGCCTGGAGCTCTGAGAAAATGGAGCGCCACCCCTCGGCGGTGTTTTTATCGAGCGGGTCCCCCAAGGGCCTCAGCATATAATACCAGCCCAGGGGCGAGTTGTAGCCCACCGCCGCGTCCGTGGTCATGAGTCCGAATCCGGCCGGGGTCAGTCCTTCCCTGGTGGGAAACTCCTTGATGTTAAGCCCCGTCATGCCTTCCACTGTGGGCATGAAACTCGGATGGATAAGGATTTCCAGATCCTGGGAGGCCTCCACCTCCTGGTTCAGGAATTCTTCAGGGCACGTAAAGGACGTCTCGAATTTATTACCGACCAGAAGCGACGCGGGAAAGGTTTGAATGAACAAGGGAAGCTTGTTGACCCGGGCATAACTGCTAAGCCTCGCGAAAGCCTTGAACACTTCGTCCCCGAAAAAGAACCATAGGGATTGTTCTTCTACCTGGCTCTGCTCGAAACCTCCAAAGTCATAAAATATCTGATTCAGAACAGGGGAAAGTTGCCCATCCCAGACGACCCATACACCAATGCCTGAAGCAACCAGCTTGGGTTGCGCAATGGGTGGCACCATCTGTGTGAGCTGCGACATCGTGTACATGGGCGCGCTGATCCTCTTTCAAATCCCGGATGAAACATCAGCCGGCACGGCTCACATCGGCAAAAGAGTCATTATCCATTAGGGTGTTAGATCGTAATGCCCCCTTCCTTACAGTTTCCTGGCGCGATAAGGAAGTTGTCATGCGCGGGTGGGGAGCATTCCCCCCTTGTCCGGCCAGGATTCACGTGTCAGATTCCTCGCGCCGTGATCCGGAAAGGAGACCCCCATCGGATGATCATCCACAAAGACCCCGACAGGGCGTACCGTTCCCTGCTTCAGCCCGCTCCCGGAGAAACGAGCTTCAACGTCGTGGTTGAAGAGTCTGATTTGAGAATAACCACCCGGCAGGACCTTTCCCATCAGATTGCCCAGTACCTGAACGCCATCAGGGGCGAGCTGAAAAATTACATCCTGCTCCACCCCGCGTTCGCCACGTCCCTGGTGCCTCTGCCGCACGATTCAAACGCGCCGCCGCTTGTGCGGGACATGCTTCACGCCTCCCGCCTCTGCCAGGTGGGGCCCATGGCCGCGGTGGCGGGTGCGGTGGCCCAGGCGGTTGCCGACCGCTTCGTCAAGGATTCCCCCGACATTCTGGTGGAAAACGGCGGGGACATCTTCATGCATTCCACCCGGGAGCGGACCGTGGCCCTCTTGGCCAAGCCCGTGCAGGGAGCCCGCCTGGCGCTCAAGCTTGCTCCGGACCAATTTCCGGCGGCCCTGTGCGGAACATCCGCCACCATCGGCCACTCGCTCTCGTTCGGCAAGGCCGACCTGGTGACCGTGATGGCCCGCAGAGGAGCCCTTGCGGATGCCGCCGCCACCACCCTGGGCAACCTGGCGCAGGGTGCGCGGCAGCTCCCCCTCGTGCTTGAACGGGCCCAGGAACTCTCCAGGTTCGGTGTCACCGGCGTGTTCGCGCAGGTGGAGGGGAAAATCGGCGTTTGGGGGGATATGGAGCTGGTTGTTCTTGAATGATGACGGACAGGCCCCGCGCCGGAGCCATGTGGCTCCGGCGCGGGAATACTTTACTGAGCCAGGCGTTCGATGGTTGATTCGATCTGGCGCCCCAGAGGGGTTTGCAGGGAGAGCTGGCGCTCGACCGCGGTGATGCCTTTGACAACGGTGGAATGGCGCCGGTTGAAACGCTCCCCGATGTCCTGAAGCGAAAGGTCGGTGTGCTTGCGGGCCAGGAAGAACGCCGTGTTGCGGGCCACCACGTGCTGGCGCTTCCGGCTTTTGGAAACCAGGGAATCGGGCCTTATGTCATAGGCCGAACAGATGAACTCCATGATCTGGTCCAGACCCAGGACCGGCTGGTCAAGATCGTAATTTTTGAGCACTTCCCAGGCCATTTCCATGGATATGGTCCGTCCGAGAATGCGGGCCTTGAGAGCAAGGTTCTGCAGGCAGGACTCCAACTGCCTGATATCGGTCCGGATGCGGTCAGCAAGCAACCCGGCGATCTCGTCCGGCAAGATGACCTGATGAAGCTTCGCCTTGCGTTCCAGAATGTTCAGCCGGGTCTTGAAGTCGGGGTGCTCGATGGTGGCCATGAAGCCCGCGCACAGCCTGGAAGCGAGCTGGTTATCCAGGCCGGTGAGTTCCTTGGGAAGAAACGAGCTGGTAAACACCACGCGGCAACCCCGGGACTGAAGCGCGGAGAGGGTATTGAGCAATTCGTCCTGGAGCTTCAACTTGCCCTGGAAAAAATGAATGTCCTCCAGAATCAGGATGTCCACATTCTCCCGGAAATTCGCCTTGAAGCGTTCAACCTCGCGGGTCTTGATGGCCAGTATCAGCCTCGATGAGAACTCCTCGGCCGTGATGTAGACCACCTTGGGCTTGGCCTTGGACTCCCCGTCCAAAAGGAAGCGCCCCATGGACTGGCTCAGGTGGGTTTTGCCCAGTCCGGGGCCCGCGCTTATGAAAAGCTGATTCGCGGGCAGCGTGTCCCGACAGAGGCCCAGCGAGGCCTCATACGCCAAGGCGTTGCAGGGGCCGACCACGAATTGGTCGAAGGAGAACCTGAACAACCGTCCGGATTCGTCATCGTGGCGTTTCTGGCGTTTTGGAGCCGCGATGGACTCCTGGGGGGTTCCGGGAGCGTTTTGGGGCACTTCAGCGGCCGCCCCGGCCACCACCACCACGGTGGGCGCCTGGCCCATGACCTGGGCGGCCGCTTCAGCAATATGGTTTGTCAGTCGGTCCCGCACCCAGGCGGCAACGAATTCATTGGGAGCATGAAGGGTTATGCGGCCATCCTTGAAGGCGGCTGTCAGAGGTTTTATCCAAACCTGGTAAAGACCGGGATTGAGACTGCGTTCGAGAATGCGGAGGATGTGGTTCCAGGTCGGGTTCGTCATGGAGAGTGTGATGCGCCCGAGGGTCTTTTTTCTCAACCTGAATGAGCGGCTTGAGCCGCACGGGTGGCCAAACGATTATCCCAAAGCTAACCTCTTGTAATTATTAATTAGAAGTAGAAATGACGATTCGGTGTCAGCCTTGGCCTGCAGGCCGGAAAGTGACGGCTCGCTTGGCATTCCACTGGGAGAGATAAAAATTTATCAACATGGTTGAAATAAGTTTTCCACAGCCACAATTTCTGATTTCGCGAGAATACTAATGAATGATTTCTTTTTCGAGGCAAAGCTGAAGCTGCTACCCATCATTTTTCAAAGATTTGCCCTGATACCAAGCCATTTCTTCATTCCCGTTGAAGTAACAGAACGTTCTATTACACGCCAATACTCCGAAACCATTTGATTATTTTTTTTGAGTTTTCTCTCATCGTTTCTGTAACTAAACATTAATATCGAATTCCAGTATACTGAATACCCTCGTTTCCAGGAGAATTTGCCGATTATCCACGATGCGAATGACGCAATCGCTCAGCCTGCCTGGATATAATCCTTTCCGGGCAGGTATCCCAGGCCTGTTAGATACTCCGCCACATGCTGAGCGGCTCCCGGAGTGGAAACATAGGACACCACAAAACCCTTCCCCGGGACCGGGGCATGCCGGTGGTGCAAAACAGGCCTTCCCTTATGAATCCGACCGATCTTTTTCGGATCGATGTCCAGATATGCCGTTATCCGCACCCCATGGACGCACAGCCACTCCGCCCTGCGCCTTGTGACCCTCCCGGCGCCCACAACCACCACGTCGGGATGGTGCGCGTTGTTGGCTTCCAGCCATCTGGCCAAAAACGCGGACTTGAGGCCGTGAAACGAGTCCGGGGAATAACGGGAATCCGATCTGGAAAGCCTGCCCGGGGGATCGTTCCAGGTGAGAAGTTCCCCGGGCAGCTTGGCGAATCTGGCCCCGGATTCGAACCAGCGCAGCCACAGCTCGTAATCCTCCGGGTACTCCCCCTGCCGATACCCCCCGAACCGCTTGAACGCCTGGGCCCTCACCATGACCGACGGGTGGGCCAGAGGCGCATCGCGGAATACGCCAAGAGCCATCTCTTCATGGGTGACCAGGCCATTGACCCACTCCACATGGCGCGCGTAGCCGCTGGCCGAGGCGTGGTCGCCTCCGAAGCGCACCCGGCACCCCAGCACATCTACCTCCGGATGCGCGTCAAGGTAGCCCCCCTGGAGGCGAAACCTCTCCGGGTGGCTCTCGTCGTCCGCGTCCATCCGGGCCAGGTATTTCCCGCAAGCCTGCCCGGCGGCGAGATTCAGGGCATTGGCAATGCCCACCCGGCCCGCTTCGATTATCTTGAGACGTTTATCCTTAAGAGCATAGTCCTTGAGAACCGTAAGAGTGCGGCCGTCATCGTCGGAGCCGTCGTCCACGGCCAGGACTTCATGGTCCGCAAGGGACTGGGCCGATAGGCTCTCAAGAGCCCGAGGCAGGCAGTCCGCCGCATTTCGGACCGGAAGAAGGACGGAAATAAGAGGTGCCATAAAAAAAAGGCCGCCCCCGAAGGGCGGCCATGATCTCCTACAGCACCGCGGCCTTTATGGCCTCGATGCCCACACGCTCCACGAACCGGGCGCAGCGTTCCTTTTTCTTCGCGTTCTCCCGGTAATACTCGAGAAGCTTCTTCACCAGGGCGACCACCTGGTCCTTGTCCAGGTCCTCGGCCACGACATCGGCTACCCGGGGCTTACCGCCCGGATGCCCGCCAAAGGACACGGTGAATCCGCTCTTCTTGCCGATCACGCCCACGTCGCGCACCAGGGAGCTGGCGCAGCAGAGCGGACAGCCGGAAACGCCCATCTTCACCTTGGCCGGCAGCTCCATGCCCACGTAGAGTTTCTCGAGCTCCATGCCCAGGCCCAGGGAATCCTGGACCCCGAACTTGCACACGCTGGTGCCCGGGCAGGCCTGGACGAAATGGACGCACAGCTCGATGGCCTGGCCCACCAGCGTCCCCAGGTCCTTCCAGATGTCCTCGACCTGCTCGGCCCTAACACCCACCAGGGCGATCCGCTGGCCGGAGGTGATCTTCACGATGGGAATGGAATACTTCTTCACAACGCCGTTCAAGGCGTCCAGCACTTCCGGGGTAATGAGGCCCACGGGAGTGCGGGGGACGATGGCCCAGGTTTCCCCGTCACGCTGCAGTATGGCGCCACGGGGCGTATCGGTATTGCTCATTTGATTGACTCCTGTTATTAAGAGAAATTACTAAAAGGCCGCGTTTGATACCAAGCGCTGCCCTGGTTTGCAAGCGACTCTCCGAACCAACAAATCTGGCTATTGAACCCACAACCATTGATATCCAAACTGTAACTATTGGTCCCTTGCGAATAGTTACGGTACTGGTCTAGGCTACCGGGAAGAAAAGAGGGATACAATGAACACGAAAATCCTGTTTTACCTTCTTATTGGCGTTTCAACAGCTTTGGCTGCCACCGCGGCAGCCATGGCCCTTGGCCCTTCCGGCGCACCCGCCGCACTCGTGATGCTTACGGCAGCGGTGAACCTTGTCACACTCATCGTCTTTGCTCTGTTTCTGGCCGGCCCTCTGGGCAGGCTCATTCTCATGGTTCAATCCGCCGCCAAAGGCGAACTCCCCTCTACAACAAGCGTAGGCCCCTGGGAATTCGCCACTGTCTCCAAGGCGCTGGCCGACCTTTGCGTCTGTCTCAAGGACGCCCGAAACGCGGCTGCCGAAAACCAGAAGGCGCTGGATCTGGTGCGCAAATCCTGCGACGAGTCCATCCTCCAATCCCAGGAGGCTTCCAGACTGTCCGAAGAATCCAGGGTGGCGAACCTCTTGTCCGCGTCCACCAAGCTTGAATCCGCCGTGGGGCGCATCCTGGCCTCGGCCGGCGACCTTTCCAACCAGATGGAACGCATCTCCGAGGGCGCCGACCTTCAGAAACAGCGCATGAACGAGACTGCCACGGCCATGGGCGAAATGAACCTGGCCATATCCGACATCTCCCGCAGCTCTTCCGACGCCTCGGTGAGCGTGGAAAGAGCCAAGGAACAGGCCGGCTCCAGCGCCCAGATCGCGGCCGAGGCCGTGGCGGCCATTTCCAAGGTCAACGAGGCCACCATGGTGCTTAAAGACAATATGGGGAGCCTGGGCGACCAGGCCAAGAGCATCGACCGCATCATAAACGTCATCAACGACATCGCGGACCAGACAAACCTGCTGGCCCTGAACGCCGCCATCGAAGCGGCCCGGGCCGGAGAAGCCGGGCGCGGCTTCGCCGTGGTGGCCGACGAGGTGCGCAAGCTGGCCGAAAAGACCATGTCCGCCACCAGGGAAGTCGGCGATTCCATCATGTCCATCCAGAGCGCCATTCACCAGAACGTGCAAGAGATGGACATGGCCGTGACCCGCGCGGACGAAGCTTCCACCATGGCCAAGCGCTCCGGGGAGTCCGCCGGGGTCATCCTGCGCCACGTCGAGGACAACACCGCCAAGATTCTCTCCATCGCCACCGCGTCCGAAGAACAGTCTGCCAGCTCCGAACATATCAGCAAGGCCATCGACGAGGTGGACCACGTTGCCACTGAAATAGCCGGAGGCATCCACGATTCGGCCCAGGCAGTGCTGGAGCTCTCCGAACTGGCCCAGGAGCTTTCGATCCTCATCGCCGACTTGAAAAGCGGAATGCAGGCGAACATCCTCATGCCCTGGACCAGCGAGCTGGCCACAGGCGTGAAGTTCGTGGACGAGCAGCACCGCGTGCTCGTGGACATGATCAACGCCCTCTACGCCGCCATGAAGGCGGGCGAGGGAAAGGGTGCGCTGGAGAAGCTGCTCGACGGCCTGGCCGAATACACGGTGTACCACTTCGGGGCCGAGGAGAAGTACTTCGACCAGCTGAAGTACTCCGAGACCGGGCCCCACAAGAAGATCCACGAGGAACTCAAGGCCAAGGTCATTGGTTTCATCAACCAGTTCAAATCCGGCCAGGCCAACGTGTCCATGGATCTTATGAACTTCCTCAAGGACTGGCTGGAAAACCACATCTGCAAGACCGACAAGCGCTACGTGAAAACCTTCCTGGACGGCGGCCTGGAGCGCAGTCCAGGCGTGCACGTGGCCAGGGCCCTGGGCAGATAACGCGCGGCACTTCCCCTGGAAGCGCGTTCCCGTCCAGGCATATCGAGTTTTGGGGACGAATACGCCGCCCATGAAAAACAAGCGCCCGTGCCGGATACCGGCAACGGGCGCAATCGTTTGATTCACTTCCCCTTCAACGAATCCGTCTGAAGCGCTCGGCCCGGCTGGGGCAGTTGGCAAGAACCAGCTCATCGCCATCGAAGATAACCCGCGCCGCACCAAGTTGATCGGCAAACCAGAATTCAACCCCGTTCTCGGTATACATGGGCAAGGGCGCCACGTCCGGGCGCGTCTTCACCTGGGCCATGCCGTCACAAGCCGTCACTTCCACAGTAGCGTTGTTGCCCGCATACTTGCCGCACAAATTGACCAGGGCGTTTTTGGAAAGCCTGCGCGGCGTGAAGGAGGCCGGTTCGAACCCTGGCCAGCATTGGAGCGCGGCCACCGAGCGCACAACTTCGGCAATGAGCGCCTCGCCGTTGTCGCCCGCCGCCAGCACGGCCACGCCCTGGCCCTTGGACGGACGGCATATGAAAAGCGCGCGATAGCCCGCGTTGGCTCCCCAGTGCAGCAGGTAGCTCTCCCCGGCGGCCTCCATGGTGAAAATCCCCAGCCCGGACTTCATGCACTCCGCCAAGGCGGCGTCTTGCACCATTCTGCGCCCCAGTTCCCTGGGAAGAAAGGGGGCGCCCGAGTCGGCACGCACAGCGGAAACCCCCGATTGGGCGGGCGCCATTTTCCCGGCATCCCCCCCTTCGGACGACGCTAGAACAATCCTGTTCAATGCTATGACCAGGCGCGCCAGGTCCGTGGCCGTGGTCCACAGTCCGGCCGCGGCCAGCTCGGGATAGACCCTGAAGCCGCCCGGAAGCTCCCTCCCCTTGCAGTCATGCCCTTTGGCAGCCCTCGCCTGATACTCCGGAGGCAAAGGCTGGGCGAACATCGAAGAGGCCATGCCCAACGGGCCGAACACGTATTCGCGGGTCAATTCCGCAACGTGGCTATCCCCTTAACTCCGCATAGGTGACAGGGGTGGCACTGGAGCAGGCCCTCAAGAGGCGGTCGAAGCCCTGCCCAGGCCAGAAACGGCGGTTGAATCGGTAGCAGAATTCATCGAGGTATTTTTGAAGATGC